>NZ_CATKPX010000021.1:0-118799 GCF_949767755.1 Pseudomonas sp. IT-P4
TTTTGCAGGTCTTTTTTTGGCTACCGTTAAACAGACTTCTTGCGAATCCAGTAGAGGTAGGTGCCCTCATCTTCGTGCTGCGCCACCAGTTCATGGTCGAGAAACACGCAGAACTTGGGAATGTCGCGACGGGTCGAGGGGTCGGTGGCGATTACTTTGAGCAGACCGCCGGGCACCAGGTCACGGATGTGCTGGTGCAGCATCATCACCGGCTCGGGGCAGTTGAGGCCGGTGGCGTCGAGGGTGCCGTCTACCGGCGTATCAAGCATTTCACTCATGATTCACTCCTGAAACTGGCCGGCATTGTCGCGCATTACCCGGTTTGTGGCGAGGGAGCTTGCTCCCGCTGGGCTGCGAAGCAGCCCTAAAGTCAGCTATCAGCTATTGGTTGTGCCTGACACACCACATACACAGGTTTTTCGACGGCTTCGCCGCCGAGTGGGAGCAAGCTCCCTCGCCACAAAAGCCATGGATGGAAATCAGCGGGACTTGGGCTTCTTCACATCCAGCCGGCGCAAGTGGCAAGTCACTTCTTCGCGGTCGTGGTACAGCTGCTTGCAGCCAATCTCCACCTTGATGCCCCGGGCCTTGAAGCCATCGGCAATGCGCTCGAGCAAGCGCTTCACTTCGGCATAGCGCTGTTTCATCGGCAGCTTGAGGTTGACCACCGCCTCGCGGCAGTGGCCGTCGCCGATCCACTCTTCCAGCATCGCGGCGTTGCGCGCCGGCTTCTCGACGATGTCGCAGACCATCCAGTCCACCGGTTGCTTGGGCTTGAAGGTGAAACCGTCAGCCATCAAGTGCTGCACCAGACCGGTGTCCATCAGGCTTTCGGCCATCGGGCCGTTGTCGATGGCGGTCACCAGCATACCGCGGTTGACCAGTTGCCAGGTCCAGCCACCGGGGGCGGCACCCAGGTCAACGCCGGTCATGTCGCCATGCAGGCGTTCGTCCCACTGATCGCGCGGGATGAAGTGGTGCCAGGCCTCTTCCAGCTTCAGCGTCGAGCGGCTCGGGGCCTCGCGGGGGAACTTCAAACGGGGAATGCCCATCGGCCACATCGCCGAGTTGTTCGACTCCGCCAGGCCCATGAACACTTCGCGGCCGCTCTTGAACGTCAACAGCAAACGCGGTTTGTGGGCATCTTCCACCAGCTTGCCGGCCGCCATCAGTGCCTTGCGCAGATGCACTTCGAATTTCTTGCAGAAGTTCGACAGTTCCTTGCCGTCGTTGGTGTCGACCATTTCCAGCCACAGGCTGCCGCACAGCGGAAAGTCCGCCATATGCGCAAGGATCACACTGATGCGGTCGGTTTCCGGCAGATCGATGAAGATCCCCCGAGCCCACTGGCGCGGGAAGATCAGCTCGGCGAAACGCTGCCCGCGCATCAGGCGCTCGGCGCCGTCTTCTTCGGTGCAGACAAACTCGGCGCAGGCAGTTGCCGCCTTGGCCTTGGCATATCCGGCCACGTTCAAGCGCGCGGCGAGGTCGGAAATCTCGGAACAGACTTCGCCTTCGAAGCCCGGCCGGCAATGCATAAAGAGGGTGTTCATTCTTACTCCTGGGCAATGGCGAGGAATTTCGGCCACTGCGCGATGCCCAGGCTTGCGTTGAAGCAAAGCCTGTCACGAAAACCCGCGCATGATAGCCGACTTCGGAACCCCGGACTCAGCGATAGAGTCCAGTTATTAGCCTTAAGCAGCAAAGAGGACTAGGTTTAGTCCTCTGCCCGTCCCCTCTGTCCGTAGCCGTGCGGACTCAAAGGAGTGATCGCAATGCCGTCCCTCGATAGCCTGAATACGCTCAAGACCCTGCAAGTCGGCAACAAGACCTACCACTACTTCAGCCTGCCCGATGCCGCCAAAAGCCTGGGCGACCTGGACAAGCTGCCGATGTCGTTGAAAGTCCTGCTGGAAAACCTGCTGCGCTGGGAGGACGAAAAAACCGTCACCGGCGCCGACCTCAAGGCACTGGCCGCGTGGCTCAAGGAGCGTCGCTCCGACCGCGAAATCCAGTACCGCCCGGCGCGGGTGCTGATGCAGGACTTCACCGGTGTACCGGCGGTGGTCGACCTGGCCGCCATGCGTGCGGCGATGGCCAAGGCCGGCGGCAATCCGCAGCGGATCAACCCGCTGTCGCCGGTGGACCTGGTGATCGACCACTCGGTGATGGTCGACAAGTTCGCCAGCAGCAGCGCCTTCGAGCAGAACGTCGACATTGAAATGCAACGCAATGGCGAACGTTATGCGTTCCTGCGCTGGGGTCAGAGTGCCTTCGACAATTTCAGCGTAGTGCCGCCGGGCACCGGGATCTGCCACCAGGTGAATCTTGAATACCTCGCCCGCACCGTCTGGACCAAGGACGAGGACGGCCGCACCTATGCCTTCCCCGACACCCTGGTGGGCACCGATTCCCACACCACCATGATCAACGGCCTCGGCGTGCTTGGCTGGGGCGTCGGCGGTATCGAGGCGGAAGCGGCGATGCTCGGGCAACCCGTGTCGATGCTGATTCCCGAAGTCATCGGTTTCAAACTCACCGGCAGGCTCAAGGAAGGCATCACCGCCACCGACCTGGTGCTGACTGTGACCCAGATGCTGCGCAAGAAAGGCGTGGTGGGCAAATTCGTCGAATTCTACGGCGATGGCCTTGCCGACCTGCCCCTGGCCGACCGCGCGACCATCGCCAACATGGCCCCGGAATACGGCGCCACCTGCGGTTTCTTCCCGGTGGACGACATTACGCTGGAATACCTGCGCCTGTCCGGCCGGCCCCTGGAAACGGTGCAACTGGTGGAGGCCTACAGCAAGGCCCAGGGCCTGTGGCGCCTGCCCGGCCAGGAACCCGCCTTCACCGACAGCCTGGCGCTGGACATGGCCAGCGTTGAAGCCAGCCTCGCCGGACCAAAACGTCCACAGGACCGGGTGTCGCTGCCCAACGTCGCGCAAGCATTCAGCGACTTCACCGACCTGCAATTCAAGCCCACCAGCAAGGAAGAAGGCCGCCTGGAAAGCGAAGGCGGTGGCGGTGTTGCCGTCGGCAATGCCGATATGGCCGGCGAAGCGGATTACGATTACGAAGGCCAGACCTATCGCCTGAAAAACGGCGCCGTGGTCATCGCCGCGATCACCTCCTGCACCAACACCTCCAACCCCAGCGTGATGATGGCGGCCGGGCTGGTGGCGAAGAAGGCTGTGGAAAAAGGCCTGAAACGCAAACCCTGGGTGAAGAGCTCGCTGGCCCCCGGCTCGAAAGTGGTGACCGACTACTATAAGGCGGCCGGCCTGACCCAATACCTCGATGAATTGGGCTTTGCCCTGGTCGGCTATGGCTGCACCACCTGCATCGGCAACTCCGGGCCGCTGTCGGAGCCCATTGAGAAAGCCATCCAGCAAGCCGACCTCACCGTGGCCTCCGTACTCTCGGGCAATCGCAACTTCGAAGGCCGGGTGCATCCGCTGGTGAAAACCAACTGGCTGGCCTCCCCGCCGCTGGTGGTCGCCTACGCGCTGGCCGGCACGGTGCGCACCGACCTCACCCGCGAGCCGCTAGGCGATGACAAGGATGGCAACCCGGTTTACCTGCGGGACATCTGGCCAAGCAGCAAGGAAATTGCCGACGCCGTGAATCAGGTGAACACCGCCATGTTCCACAAGGAATACGCCGAAGTGTTTGCCGGCGACGCGCAATGGCAGGCGATCAAGGTTCCGCAGGCGGCGACCTATGTCTGGCAGGACGACTCGACCTACATCCAGCATCCGCCGTTCTTCGACGACATCGGCGGCCCGCCGCCCGTGGTCAAGGATGTCAGCGGCGCCAGGATCCTCGCACTGCTGGGCGACTCGGTGACCACCGACCACATCTCCCCGGCCGGCAACATCAAGGTCGACAGCCCGGCAGGGCAATACCTGCGCGACAAAGGCGTGGAACCGCGAGACTTCAACTCCTATGGCTCGCGGCGTGGCAACCATGAAGTGATGATGCGCGGCACCTTCGCCAACATCCGCATACGCAACGAAATGCTCGGCGGCGAAGAAGGTGGCAACACCCGCTACATTCCCACCGGCGAAAAAATGTCGATCTACGACGCCGCCATGCGCTATCAGGCTTCAGGTACACCGCTGGTGGTGATCGCCGGCCAGGAATACGGCACCGGCTCGAGTCGCGACTGGGCCGCCAAGGGCACTAACCTGCTAGGGGTGAAAGCGGTCGTCGCCGAAAGCTTCGAACGAATTCACCGCTCCAACCTGGTGGGCATGGGCGTGCTGCCATTGCAGTTCAAGCTGGATCAGAACCGCAAGAGCCTGAACCTGGGTGGCAGCGAGACCCTGGACATCCTCGGCTTGACCGGCGTCGAGCTGACGCCACGGATGAACCTGACGCTGGTCATCACCCGCGAAGACGGCAGCAGCGAGAAGATCGAGGTGTTGTGCCGCATCGATACGCTCAATGAGGTGGAGTACTTCAAGTCGGGGGGGATTTTGCATTATGTGTTGCGGCAGTTGATCGCTTCGTAACGGACGACCGACACAAACACCGCCTTCGGGCGGTGTTTGTATTTGGGCTGCGCTTATAATCGCAGCCCTCAGGACACCCCCCATCTGTGGCGAGGGAGCTTGCTCCCGCTCGACTGCGAAGCAGTCGCCAGCCCTGCAGATGCATTTCATCTGGCACACCGGGTTGATTGTTATTGGGGCCGCTTCGCAGCCCAGCGGGAGCAAGCTCCCTCGCCACAAAAGCTATTCATCTCTAAGGACTTCAAATGATTGCCCTGCCATGGACGTTTCTGGCCCTGCTTTCCTTCGGCTACGGCCTGGCGCTGACCTACGGCCATCTCGGCTGGCTCTCGGCAATTTCGGTGTTCCTGTTGCTGGTCGCAGGTGTCGCCGTCCGCCAACGCGACATCCCTTTTGCCCGCTACCTCGGCCACGGCCTGTTCATCGTCCTGGTCCTGGCATTGGCGACGCATTGGCTACCCGGCTTCTATAACGGTCGCGTTATCGATCCCCAGCGTTTTACCGACGATGCCGTGTCATTCGCCATGCACCTGAACCTGGACAAACCGCTGATCGGCTTCTGGCTGTTACTGGTTTGTCCGTGGATTGTCGGTCGCCGTTCACTTCGGTTGTCGCTGTATGCCACCGCACTGGCCCTGACCTTGAGCGCCATGCTGGCATTGGGCGGCGCGCTCTTGTTGGGGGTCATCGCCTGGTCGCCGAAATGGCCGGATCAAGCCTGGCTGTGGTTGCTGAACAATCTGCTGCTAGTGACGCTGGTCGAAGAAGCGCTGTTCCGTGGCTACATTCAGGGCGGCCTGAGCCGACACCTCAAAGACCGGCCCTACGGTGAACTTCTCGCCCTGCTGCTGGCGTCATTGGTCTTCGGCCTGGCCCATATCGGCGCAGGATGGCAGTGGGTATTGCTGGCAACGCTGGCCGGGGTCGGCTATGGCCTGGCCTACCGGTTCGGCGGGCTGGGCGCCGCCATTGCCAGTCACTTTGGCTTGAACCTGCTGCATTTCGGCCTGTTCACCTATCCGATGCTCGCCGGCTGACGCAAGGGTCATTTTGCGACGCATCGCTGATTATCGAAAAATAAGCTCAACAATCCGCCGGCTTCGCCGATACAGCACTTGAAAGCCTTGCGGATTAAAAAAGCCATGCGTAACAACCAGCCAATTACACAACGCGAGCGGACCTTCCCGGCTCAGCAACGGTTGATTTCCACCACCGATGCCAAGGGCATGATCACCTACTGTAACGACGCTTTCGTCGAGATCAGCGGGTTTTCGCGAGAGGAACTGATCCGTGCACCGCACAATCTGGTCCGTCACCCCGACGTCCCGGCCGCGGTGTTCGCCCACATGTGGGACACGCTGAAACAAGGCTTGCCATGGATGGGTATTGTCAAGAATCGCTGCAAGACCGGTGATCATTACTGGGTGAACGCCTATGTGACACCGGTTTTCGAAGGCAAACAGGTGATCGGTTACGAGTCGGTACGGGTCAAGCCCACCGCCGAACAGATCCGCCGCGCCGAAGCGCTCTACCAACGCATCAACCAGGGCAAGTCGGCCATTCCCTCCTCGGATAAATGGCTGCCGATCCTGCAGGACTGGCTGCCGTTCATCCTGGTCAGCCAATTGAGCTTCATGATCGGTGCATCGCTGAACTCCCATTGGGGGTTTGCCCTGGCTGCCGGTCTTTCGGTGCCGCTGGGCCTGATGGGCCTCCAGTGGCAACAGCGAGGCCTCAAGCGTTTGCTGCGCCTGGCCGAGCAAACCACCTCCGATCCGTTGATCGCACAGATGTACACCGACAGTCGCGGCGCCCAGGCGCGCCTGGAAATGTCCATCCTGAGCCAGGAAGCACGCCTGAAAACCTGCCTGACGCGTCTGCAGGACACGGCCGAACACCTGACCGATCAGGCCAGACAGTCCGACGCCCTGGCGCACAACAGCTCCAGCGGCCTGGAACGTCAACGGGTCGAAACCGAACAGGTGGCCACCGCGGTCAACCAGATGGCCGCCACCACCCAGGAAGTCGCCAGCCACGTGCAACGCACCGCCGACGCCACCCAGGAAGCCAATCGCCTGACCGGTCGCGGTCGTGACATCGCCGGGGAAACCCGCGAAGCCATCCAGCGCCTGTCGGTGGTGGTCGGTGAAACCGGCGTGACCGTGACCCAACTGGCCAAGGACAGCAACGAAATCGGCGGCGTGGTCGATGTGATCAAAGGCATCGCCGACCAGACCAACCTGCTGGCGCTGAACGCAGCCATCGAAGCGGCCCGTGCCGGCGAGATGGGTCGTGGTTTTGCCGTGGTGGCCGACGAAGTCCGTCAACTGGCGCAACGCACCAGCGAGTCCACCGGGCAGATTCATGCGCTGATCGCCAAGCTCCAGCAAACCGCCAGCACGGCCGTGCAAACCATGGAGGCCGGGCACCGTCAAGCTGAAGAAGGCGTGGCGCGGGTACTGGAAGCGGACCAGGCACTGGTGGGGATCAGTGAAGCGGTGGCCAACATCACCGACATGACCACCCAGATCGCCGCCGCGACCGAAGAGCAAAGCGCCGTGGCCGAAGAGATCAGCCGCAACATCAGCAACATTTCGCAACTGGCAGACCAGACCTCGGAACAGGCACAGAACTCGGCGTTGTTGAGTGAAGAGCTGACCAAGACTGCCAATACACAGTATTCGTTGGTGGAGCGGTTTAACCGCTGATTGCCGCTGGAATGATAAAAACCCGGACAGTGAACACTTCCGGGTTTTTTATTGCCAGTCTGAAATGTATATCGCCTGGACAGGCCTCTTCGCGAGCAAGCCCGCTCCCACAGTGATCTTTGGTGTGGCTTGAATTTATGTACAGTGCAAAACCCTGTGGGAGCGGGCTTGCTCGCGAAGAGGCCATTTGCAACACCACATCTTTCACTGAAGGAATGAAACCACCTTCCCCGCCGCAGCCGCCAAATGCTGCTCATGGCTAAACCCCGAAGCCTTCAACGGCTTCAAGTCATGATCCCCCGCCACCAGCCAGAACACCTCGATACCCGGCGATAGCGCGTACCCCTCGACCGCCTCCCGATTGCCCAATGCATCGCGTTCACCTTGCACGATCAAGGTTCGCGTCTTCAGTCCGGCCAAATGCTCAACCCGCGGCTTCTCCGGTTTACCCACGGCATAAAACGGATACCCCAGGCACACCAGCGCATCCGCGCCCAACTCATCAGCCAGCAAACTGGCCATGCGACCGCCCATGGACTTGCCGCCGATGGCCAGCGGCCCAGTGACATGACGTCGCACCTGGGCATACACCCCGCGCCAGCACTCCAGCAGTTTCGGCGCCGGGTTCGGCGGGCGTTTGCCGCCATCGAGGCGCCGCTGCGCCATATAGGGAAACTCGAAGCGCAACACGTTGAGGCCTTGCGCGGCGAGGCGTGCAGCCATGTCGCTCATCCAGTCGCTGTCCATCGGTGCGCCGGCGCCATGGGCGAGGATCAGCGTCGCGGCAGCCTTGCCAGCGGCGGCGTTCCACAACCATCCATGATCCCGCACGCACTGCGCCCATTGATCCCCGTCAATACCGGCATTGTGCCCTTTGTCCATGCTTGCCTCGCTTTTAGTCTGCCTATAACTCCGGCCGAAGGGTGCGCTGCCTTGCGCGAGTGCGCTCACTTCGGCTGAACCGTGGATGGGGAACCATGAACACTTCTATCAGTACCGCCTACAACTACAAGGTGGTCCGCCAATTCGCCATTATGACGGTGGTGTGGGGCATCGTCGGCATGGGGCTCGGGGTTTTTCTCGCTGCCCAGTTGGTCTGGCCCGAACTCAACTTCAATTTGCCGTGGACCAGCTTCGGCCGCTTGCGCCCGCTGCACACCAACGCGGTGATCTTCGCCTTCGGCGGCTGCGCACTGTTCGCCAGTTCGTTTTATTCAGTACAACGTACCTGCCAGACCCGGCTGTTCGCACCGAAAATCGCCGCGTTCTGTTTCTGGGGCTGGCAGTTGGTGATTCTGTTGGCGGCCATCAGCCTGCCGCTGGGCTACACCAGTTCCAAGGAATACGCCGAACTGGAATGGCCGATCGACATCCTGATCACCATTGTCTGGGTCGCCTACGCCATCGTGTTCTTCGGCACGATCATGCAGCGCAAGACCAAGCACATCTATGTCGGTAACTGGTTCTTCGGTGCGTTCATCATCACCGTGGCGATCCTGCACATCGTCAACAACATGGAATTGCCGGTCAGCTTCACCAAGTCCTACTCGCTGTACTCCGGTGCCACCGACGCGATGGTGCAATGGTGGTACGGGCACAACGCCGTAGGCTTTTTCCTCACCGCCGGTTTCCTCGGGATGATGTACTACTTCGTGCCGAAACAGGCCGAGCGTCCGGTGTACTCCTATCGCCTGTCGATCGTGCACTTCTGGGCGCTGATCACCCTGTACATCTGGGCAGGCCCCCACCACTTGCACTACACCGCGCTGCCGGACTGGGCGCAGTCGCTGGGCATGGTGATGTCGCTGATCCTGCTGGCGCCGAGCTGGGGCGGGATGATCAACGGCATGATGACCCTGTCGGGCGCCTGGCATAAGTTGCGCAGCGACCCGGTCCTGCGCTTCCTTGTGGTGTCGCTGGCGTTCTACGGCATGTCGACCTTCGAAGGGCCGATGATGGCGATCAAGACGGTCAACGCCCTCTCCCACTACACCGACTGGACCATCGGCCACGTACACGCGGGTGCCTTGGGCTGGGTGGCGATGATCTCCATCGGCGCGCTGTACCACATGATCCCGAAAGTCTTCGGCCGCGAGCAGATGCACAGCATCGGCCTGATCAACGCGCACTTCTGGCTCGCCACCATCGGCACCGTGCTCTACATCGCCTCGATGTGGGTCAACGGCATCGCCCAGGGCCTGATGTGGCGTGCGGTGAACGAAGACGGCACGCTGACCTACTCCTTCGTCGAAACCCTGGTGGCCAGCCACCCAGGCTTCGTCGTGCGGTTGGTGGGCGGCGCGATCTTCCTCAGCGGCATGTTCCTGATGGCCTACAACACCTGGCGCACCGTGCGGGCCTCGCAGCCTGCCGAAGTCGCCGCTGCCGCGCAGATGGCCTGAGGAGTCCGCCATGAAACACGAAACTATCGAGAAAAACGTCGGCCTGTTGCTGCTGCTGATGATCCTGGCGGTGAGCATCGGCGGCCTGACCCAGATCGTCCCGCTGTTCTTCCAGGACGTAACCAACAAACCGGTGGAAGGCATGAAGCCCTACACCGCACTGCAACTGGAAGGTCGCGACATCTACATCCGCGAAGGCTGCGTCGGCTGCCACTCACAGATGATCCGGCCGTTCCGCGCCGAGACCGAACGCTACGGTCACTACTCGGTGGCCGGTGAAAGCGTGTGGGATCACCCCTTCCTGTGGGGCTCTAAACGCACCGGACCGGACCTGGCGCGGGTCGGCGCGCGCTACTCGGATGACTGGCACCGCGCGCACTTGTACAACCCGCGCAATGTCGTGCCGGAGTCAAAGATGCCGGCCTACCCGTGGCTGGTGGCCAATCAGCTCGACAGCAGTCATACCGAAACCAAGATCAAGGCCATGCGCACCCTGGGCGTGCCGTACACCGACGAGGACATTACCGGCGCCGTCGCTTCCCTCAAGGGCAAGAGCGAGATGGATGCACTGGTCGCCTACCTGCAAGTGCTCGGCACTGCCATCAAGAGCAAGAGGTGAGCAATGTTTGAATTGAGCACTGGAATGATCCGCGGCCTCGGCACCGTCGTGGTGTTCGTGGCCTTCGTCGGCCTGACGTTGTGGGTATTCAACGGCAAGCGCGGCCCGGCATTCGCCGAAGCGCGCCTGCTGCCCTTCGCCGACGAGCCACAACCCGACATCACTGAAGAATCAGCAACAAGGAGTACCCGGCCATGACCACCTTCTGGAGTACGTGGATCTGCGTACTGACCATCGGCAGCCTGATCGGCCTGACCTGGTTGCTGTTCAGCACCCGCAAGGGCGAAACCAAGGGCAGTGTCGACCAGACCATGGGCCACAGCTTCGACGGCATCGAGGAGTACGACAACCCGCTGCCGCAATGGTGGTTCATGCTGTTCGTTGGCACCCTGGTGTTTGCCGTCGGCTACCTGATCCTTTATCCCGGCCTGGGCAACTGGAAAGGCATCCTCCCCGGCTACGAAAACGGCTGGACCGGGGTGCATGAATGGGAAAAGGAAATGGCCAAGGCTGACACGAAGTTCGGGCCGATTTTCGCCAAATTCGCGGCGATGCCCGTGGAAGAAGTGGCCAAGGACCCGCAGGCACTGAAAATGGGCGGCCGCCTGTTTGCCTCCAACTGTTCGGTGTGCCACGGCTCGGACGCCAAGGGTGCATTCGGCTTCCCCAACCTGGCCGACAGCGACTGGCGCTGGGGCGCCAGCGCAGAAACCATCAAGACCACCATCATGGGTGGCCGGATGGCGATGATGCCGGCCTGGGGTGAAGTCCTGGGTGAGGAAGGTGTGAAAAACGTCGCCGCTTATGTGCGCCATGATCTGGCCGGCCTGCCGCTGCCCGCCGACAGCAAAGTCGACCTGCAAGCCGGACAGCAAGCCTTCAGCACCACCTGCGTCGCCTGCCATGGCGCCAACGGCCAGGGCACTGAAGCCATGGGCGCGCCGAACCTGACGCACCCGGCCGGCTTCATTTACGGTACAAGCCTGACGCAGCTTGAGCAGACGATTCGGCATGGTCGCCAGGGCCATATGCCGGCGCAGAACGAACTGCTGGGCAATGACAAGGTGCAATTGCTGGCCGCGTATGTGTACAGCCTGTCCCACGGTTTGAATACCGAGCGCCTGCAGGCTGAAGACAACCGCAAATAAATCCCGACCGCTCTGCTGCCGCATTCTCCCGGATGCGGCAGTTCCCTGCCCCTTTGCGACCCATTGTCGCACCCTCCCGCAGACTTTCTTTCGGATCACCGGATTCGGGTCTAAGCTTCCCCCGATGCGGACTGGCCGGTGCCGGTTCCAGGTCGACCCTGAACGATGTGTTCGACGAATCTGCCCGATGAACAGGCCGCAAAGGCTGGTAGATACCGGCTGTCGCGCCAGTTGCCTCCGGTCAGCCAAACGTTGCGTTTGAACACACCCCGTTACATCCGACCTGACCCCCTCGCCTGATCAGTCCGCCGGGACGTTTTGCCCGCGGGCAAATTTGTCCTTACGCGGCGCATGGAAAGGCCGCAGAATCAGCTTTTGAAAGCATTGACCCAGGTCATGGCGCGTTGCAATGACCCCTTGCTTTCTCCATACTTGCGGCCGATTTTTAATCCTAATAAAACACCCAAACCGTGGAACCTTAGAATGAGCACAGCAATCAGTCCGACTGCTTATAACTATAAGGTAGTCCGCCAGTTCGCCATCATGACGGTGGTCTGGGGGATCCTTGGCATGGGGCTCGGTGTCTTCATTGCCTCGCAACTGGTCTGGCCGGAGTTGAACTTCGGTCTGGCATGGACGAGCTTTGGACGCCTGCGCCCGCTGCACACCAACCTGGTGATTTTCGCCTTCGGTGGATGTGCACTGTTTGCCACTTCTTATTACGTCGTGCAGCGAACCTGCCAAACGCGACTGATTTCCGACAGCCTCGCCGCCTTCACCTTCTGGGGATGGCAAGCGGTGATCGTCGGCGCGATCATTACCTTGCCGATGGGTTTCACTACCACCAAGGAATACGCGGAACTGGAATGGCCCCTGGCTATTCTGCTGGCCATTGTCTGGGTCACCTACGGCCTGGTGTTCTTCGGCACCATCGTCAAGCGCAAGACCAAGCACATTTATGTGGGTAACTGGTTCTACGGCGCGTTCATCGTCGTGACCGCGATGCTGCACATCGTCAACCACATGTCGCTGCCGGTCAGCCTGTTCAAGTCCTACTCGGCCTACTCGGGTGCGACGGACGCGATGATCCAGTGGTGGTACGGCCACAACGCCGTGGGTTTCTTCCTGACCACCGGCTTCCTGGGCATGATGTACTACTTCGTGCCGAAACAGGCCGAACGCCCGATCTACTCCTATCGCCTGTCGATCGTGCACTTCTGGGCGCTGATCACCCTGTACATCTGGGCAGGTCCGCACCACCTGCACTACACCGCACTGCCGGACTGGGCTCAGTCCCTGGGCATGGCGATGTCGATCATCCTGCTGGCGCCAAGCTGGGGCGGCATGATCAACGGCATGATGACCCTGTCGGGCGCCTGGCATAAGCTGCGCACCGACCCGATCCTGCGCTTCCTGGTCGTCTCCCTGGCGTTCTACGGCATGTCGACCTTCGAAGGTCCGATGATGGCGATCAAGACCGTGAACTCCCTGTCGCACTACACCGACTGGACCATCGGCCACGTACACGCCGGCGCGTTGGGCTGGGTTGCAATGATCTCGATCGGCGCGGTCTACCACATGATCCCGAAACTGTTCGGTCGTGCGCAGATGCACAGCACCGGCCTGATCAACACCCACTTCTGGCTCGCAACCATCGGTACCGTGCTCTACATCGCTTCGATGTGGGTCAACGGCATCACCCAGGGCCTGATGTGGCGTGCAATCAACGATGACGGCACCCTCACCTACTCGTTCGTTGAAGCGCTGCAAGCCAGCCACCCGGGCTTCATCGTCCGTGCCCTGGGCGGTGCGTTCTTCGCCACCGGCATGCTGTTCATGGCCTACAACGTATTCCGTACCGTACGCGCCTCGAACCCGGCTGAAGCCAAAGCCGCCGAACAGATTGCCGTAGTTGGAGCTCACTGATGAAGCATGAAGCAGTCGAGAAGAATATTGGCCTGCTGGCCTTCTTCATGGTCATCGCCGTCAGCATCGGCGGCCTGACCCAGATCGTTCCGCTGTTTTTCCAGGATGTCACCAACAAGCCGGTCGAGGGCATGAAGCCCCGCACCGCCCTTGAACTGGAAGGCCGGGACGTTTATATCGCCAACGGTTGTGTCGGCTGCCACTCGCAGATGATCCGTCCGTTCCGTGCTGAAACCGAACGCTACGGCCACTACTCGGTCGCCGGTGAAAGCGTCTGGGACCACCCGTTCCTGTGGGGTTCCAAGCGGACCGGTCCGGACCTGGCCCGTGTCGGCGGTCGTTACTCCGATGACTGGCAGCGTGCGCACCTGTACAACCCGCGCAACGTAGTGCCCGAGTCGAAAATGCCGGCCTACCCGTTCCTCGTGGAAAACAAGCTCGACGGCAAAGACACCGCCAGGAAAATGGAAGTCTTGCGCACGCTCGGCGTCCCTTACACCGACGAAGACATCGCCGGCGCCAAGGATGCTGTGAAGGGCAAAACCGAAATGGACGCGCTGGTGGCCTATCTGCAGGGCCTGGGCACCATCATCAAAAGCAAACGGTGATCTGGATGGATATCGGGATGATTCGTGGCCTGGGCACCGTTGTCGTGATGGTGGCCTTCATCGGACTGGCACTGTGGGTGTTCAGTCCCAAGCGCAAGTCGGAGTTTGAAGACGCTACCTTGCTGCCTTTCGCGGATGATCCCGAAGCCATCAAGCACGTCGAGCAAGCTTCTAGGAGTAACAAAGAATGACTACATTCTGGAGTCTGTACGTCACAGTCCTCAGTCTCGGCACCATCTTCGCCCTGACCTGGCTGCTGCTGTCCACCCGCAAGGGTCAGCGCGCCGAGCAAACCGACGAGACGGTTGGTCACTCCTTCGACGGGATCGAGGAGTACGACAACCCGTTGCCGAAATGGTGGTTCATGCTGTTCGTGGGCACCATCATCTTCGCCCTCGGCTACCTGGTGCTGTACCCGGGCCTGGGCAACTGGAAAGGCCTGCTGCCGGGTTACAACTACCTCGATAACGAGAAGCAGACCGCGTTCGCCAACGGCCAGACCGGCTGGACCGGCGTTCACGAGTGGGAAAAGGAAATGGCCAGGTCGGACGCCAAGTTCGGTCCGATCTTCGCCAAGTTCGCGGCCATGCCAATCGAAGAAGTGGCCAAGGACCCGCAAGCCCTGAAGATGGGTGGCCGCCTGTTCGCCTCCAACTGCTCGGTTTGCCACGGTTCCGACGCCAAGGGCGCCTATGGCTTCCCGAACCTGACCGACGCCGACTGGCGCTGGGGCGGCGAGCCGGAAACCATCAAGACCACCATCATGGGCGGCCGTCACGCGGTGATGCCTGCGTGGGCTGAAGTGATTGGCGAGCAAGGCGTGGCCGACGTGGCCGCGTTTGTCCTGACCAACCTCGATGGCCGCAAGCTGCCGGAAGGCGCCAAGGCCGACCCGGTTGCCGGGCAGAAACTGTTCGCTACCAACTGCGTGGCGTGCCACGGTCCGGAAGGCAAAGGCACCCCGGCGATGGGCGCACCTAACCTGACTCACCCGGCAGCGTTCATCTACGGTTCGAGCTTCGCTCAACTGCAGCAGACCATCCGTTACGGCCGTCAGGGCCAGATGCCTGCACAAGAGCAGCTGCAAGGTAACGACAAGGTTCACCTGCTGGCCGCTTACGTCTACAGCCTGTCTCACGGCGAGAAGGCAGCGGACGCCGAGTAAGGCAAACGCTTGAAGCAACAAAAAAGGGCCCCGCCAATGTGAACTGGCGGGGCCCTTTTGTTTGTTCGGCAGTGTCCAATGGTTTCGACCAATGGTAATGCCCGGCACCTACTTCGAGGTTGTCGATCGCCGCACACAGTAGTAACGCTTCTACCCGCGGACCGAATGACCGGCGACATGCGCAAAACCGTCCATAATTCTCAAGTCAATTGATTCAAGTCATTACACCATCAAATGATTTTGCCAAACGTGACCAAAGGTCGCACCCGCAGGCTAGAGCGAGAGGCGTATCATTGCGCCACTGCAACACTCCTTTTTGACCGCGGTCGGCACGTACTGACCGAGGCATTTTTCCACTGCCGTGGGATGCAATGATGAGCAACCAGATTCCGGTACACGACGTCACTCCACCCACAAAGAATGCGAACAATAGCGTCGACCTCTACGCCTCCAGGGAAAAAATCTACACCCGCGCCTTCACCGGCCTGTTTCGCAACCTGCGGATGACCGGCGGAGCCCTGTTGTTCCTGCTGTATTTCGGCACTGTATGGCTGGACTGGGGCGGTCACCAGGCCGTGTGGTGGAACCTGCCGGAGCGCAAGTTCTTCATTTTCGGCGCCACCTTCTGGCCCCAGGACTTCATTCTGCTGTCCGGCATGTTGATCATCGCCGCCTTCGGCCTGTTCTTCATTACCGTGTACGCCGGACGGGTCTGGTGCGGTTATACCTGCCCGCAAAGCGTCTGGACCTGGATCTTCATGTGGTGCGAAAAAGTCACCGAAGGTGACCGCAACCAACGCATCAAGCTCGACAAGGCGCCCATGAGCGCCAACAAGCTCCTGCGCAAACTCAGCAAGCACACCATGTGGCTGTTGATCGGTTTCGTCACCGGCATGACCTTCGTCGGCTACTTCTCGCCGATCCGCGAACTGGTGTTCGAATTCTTCACCGGCCAGGCGGATGGCTGGTCGTACTTCTGGGTCGGGTTCTTCACTCTCGCCACTTACGGCAACGCCGGCTGGTTGCGCGAACAGGTGTGCATCTACATGTGCCCGTACGCACGCTTCCAGAGCGTGATGTTCGACAAGGACACCCTGATCGTTTCCTACGACCCGCGCCGTGGCGAAGGCCGTGGCCCGCGTAAAAAAGGCATCGACTACAAGGCCCAGGGCCTGGGTGACTGCATCGATTGCACCATGTGCGTCCAGGTCTGCCCGACGGGTATCGATATCCGCGACGGCCTGCAAATCGAATGCATCGGTTGCGCCGCCTGCATCGATGCCTGCGACGCCATCATGGACAAGATGGATTACCCGCGCGGGCTGATCAGCTACACCACCGAGCACAACCTGTCCGGGCAGAAAACCCATAAACTGCGTCCGCGCCTGATTGGCTATGCCATTGTGCTGCTGGCGATGATCAGCTTGCTGGTGACGGCATTCTTCATGCGTGCGCTGGTGGGCTTCGATGTCAGCAAGGACCGCGTGCTGTACCGCGAGAACGCCGAAGGGCGGATCGAAAACGTCTACAGCCTGAAAATCATGAACAAGGACCAGCGCGACCATACCTACCTGCTCGAAGCCTCCGGCCTGCCGGATCTCAAATTGCAGGGTCGACGCGAGATCAAGGTCGCGGCCGGCGAGATCGTCAGCCAGCCTGCCGAACTGTCCGTCGCACCGGAAAAACTGCCGTCGAGCACCAACGAGGTGAAATTCATCCTCAAGGACGCCGATGACGACAGCGTCCGCATTGAAGCCAAGAGCCGGTTCATCGGCCCACAGAATCGTTGAGAGAACTGAACATGCCCGCAGCAACTGCCGCAAGTCCCTGGTACAAGCACCTCTGGCCGTGGATCATCATCGGGATCCTGGCCTGCTCGGTGACCCTGACCTTGTCCATGGTGACCATCGCGGTGAAGAACCCGGACAACCTGGTCAACGACAACTACTACGAGGCCGGCAAAGGCATCAACCGCTCCCTCGACCGCGAGCTGCTGGCCCAGACCCTGAAAATGCGCGCCAGCGTTCATCTCGACGGCATGACCGGCGAGGTTGACCTGCGCCTGAGCGGTGACAGTCAGCCCGGCACCCTGGAGCTGAACCTGATCTCGCCGACCCAGCCGGAAAAGGATCGCAAGATCACCCTGACCCGCAGCGAAACCGAACAGGGCCGCTACATCGGCCAGTTGGGCGACAAGGTCGAAGGCCGGCGTTTTGTCGAATTGCTCGGCACCCAGGACGAGCACATCTGGCGCATGTTCGAAGAAGAAATGGTCAGCCATGACAAGGACCTGCTGCTGGGTGACGAACCGCTGCAAGGTGCCGAAGACCTGAAGAAGTAAAAATGCCATCGAATGTGGCGAGGGAGCTTGCTCCCGCTGGGGTGCGAAGCACCCCTGAATCTGCAACTCAGTTCCTTCAGGTACAGCGAGTCCGCAGCACGACGACTGCTTCGCAGCCGAGCGGGACGATGCGGCGATCCGACAAGCTCCCTCGCCACAAAGGCTTTCATGGCTACAGAAATGACCAACCCAACCCCCTGCTACCACTGCGCGCTCCCCGTCCCGGCCGGCAGCCGCTTCACCGCTGCGGTCCTGGGGCAAACCCGCGAATTCTGCTGCCCGGGTTGCCAGGCCGTGGCCGAGGCCATTGTTGCCGGCGGCCTGGAAAGCTATTACCAGCACCGCAGCGAAGCTTCGGCCAACCCCGAAGCGTTGCCGGTGCAACTGGTGGACGAACTGGCGCTGTACGACCGTGCCGATGTCCAGCAACCCTTCGTTCGCCACGACGGTGAACTCGCCGAAACCACACTATTGATGGAAGGCATCAGTTGCGCGGCTTGCGGCTGGCTGATCGAAAAACACCTGCGCACCTTGCCGGCGGTGGACGAAGCGCGCCTGAACCTGTCCAACCATCGCCTGCACGTGCGCTGGGCCGACGGGCAATTGCCGCTGAGCCAGATCCTCAGCGAGCTGCGCCACATCGGTTACGCCGCACACCCGTATCAGGCCGACCAAGCCTGCGTACAACTGGCCAGCGAAAACCGCCTGGCCCTGCGCCAGCTCGGCGTGGCCGGGTTGCTGTGGTTCCAGGCGATGATGGCAACCATGGCCACCTGGCCTGAATTCAACATCGACCTCAGCCCGGAACTGCACACTATCCTGCGTTGGGTCGCGCTGTTCCTCACCACCCCGATTGTGTTCTACAGCTGCGCGCCGTTCTTCAAAGGCGCCATGCGCGATCTGCGCACCCGTCACCTGACCATGGACGTTTCGGTGTCGCTGGCCATCGGCAGCGCCTACATTGCCGGGATCTGGACCTCGATCACCGGGGTCGGCGAACTGTATTTCGATGCCGTCGGCATGTTTGCCCTGTTCCTGCTGGCCGGGCGTTATCTGGAACGCCGCGCCCGCGAACGCACCGCCGCCGCCACCGCACAGCTTGTTAATCTGCTGCCCGCCTCGTGCCTGCGATTGACAGCCGATGGCCAGAGCGAACGCATTCTGCTCAGTGAATTGCGTATTGGCGATCAGGTGCTGGTTCATCCGGGCGCCATTCTCCCGGCTGACGGCAAGATCCTCGACGGCCAGTCGAGTGTCGACGAGTCGCTGCTGACCGGCGAATACCTGCCGCAACCCCGTACCCTGGGCGACGCGGTCACCGCTGGCACAATGAACGTCGAAGGCGCACTGACCGTCGAGGTCCAGGCCCTGGGCCAGGACACTCGCCTCTCGGCCATCGTTCGCCTGCTCGAGCGTGCCCAGGCCGAAAAGCCGCGCCTGGCGGAAATCGCCGACCGCGCCGCGCAATGGTTCCTGCTGTTGTCGCTGATCGCAGCTGCCGCGATTGGCCTGTTGTGGTGGCAACTGGACCCATCGCGGGCCTTCTGGATCGTGCTGGCGATGCTCGTGGCGACCTGCCCGTGCGCCTTGTCGCTGGCCACGCCGACCGCCCTCACCGCTGCCACCGGCACACTGCACAAACTCGGTCTGTTGCTGACCCGTGGTCATGTGCTGGAAGGCCTGAACCAGATCGACACAGTGATTTTCGACAAGACCGGCACCCTCACCGAAGGTCGCCTGGCGTTACGCTCGATCCGCCCCCTCGGAGCGCTCGACAGCGATCAATGCCTGGGCCTCGCCGCCGCCCTGGAAAACCGCTCCGAGCACCCGATTGCCCGCGCTTTCGGTCGTGCGCCGATGGCTGCCGAAGAAGTCCACGGCACACCGGGCCTTGGCCTGGAGGGGCTGGTTGACGGGCGCCGCCTGCGCATCGGCCAACCGCGTTTCGTCTGCGAACTCAGCGGTGCAGTGGTGCCGTCGATGCCCGAAGAAGCCGGCCAATGGCTGCTGCTTGGCGACAGCCAGGGACCGCTGGCCTGGCTGGTCCTCGATGATCGCTTGCGGGCCGATGCGCCCGCGCTGTTGGCCGCGTGCAAGGCGCGGGGCTGGCGCACGCTGTTGTTGTCCGGCGACAGCTCGCCGATGGTCGCCAGCGTGGCGGCGGAACTCGGTATCGATGAAGCCCGTGGCGGCTTGCGTCCGGACGATAAACTGCAGGTCCTGCAACAACTGCACAAGGAAGGTCGCAAGGTGTTGATGCTCGGGGACGGGGTCAATGACGTGCCGGTGCTGGCGGCTGCGGATATCAGCGTCGCCATGGGCTCGGCCACCGACCTGGCGAAAACCAGTGCCGATGCCGTGTTGCTGTCCAACCGCCTCGACGCGCTGGTACAAGCCTTCAGCCTGGCGCGGCGCACCCGTCGGGTCATTATCGAGAACCTGTTGTGGGCCGGGCTGTACAATGGCCTCATGTTGCCCTTCGCCGCCCTCGGCTGGATCACGCCGGTATGGGCGGCGGTGGGCATGTCGATCAGTTCGTTGACCGTGGTGTTGAACGCGCTGCGCCTGACTCGCATGCCGAGCGCGCCCGCCGCCAGCACCACGCCAGAAACCCGCCCGCTGCCGGCCTGAGCCGCGCGGGCATGGAGTCCAGATGCCTGCTCTATACGTGATGATCCCCGCTGCATTGCTGATCGTGGCCATCGCCGTCTATATCTTCTTCTGGGCGGTGGACAGCGGTCAGTACGACGACCTCGACGGCCCGGCCCACAGCATCCTGTTCGACGACCAGGACCCGAACCACACCGCCGCCGTCGATGAGGCCAGCGGCCAACCGGCCAAAACGGACGACAAGGCCCCGCCCCATGCTTGAATTGGCGCCTCTGCTGGTGTCTGCGGTGATCCTCGGCTTGCTCGGCGGCGGCCATTGCCTGGGCATGTGCGGCGGCTTGATGGGCGCGCTGACCCTGGCGATTCCCAAGGAACAACGCAGCCGGCGCTTCCGCCTGCTGCTGGCCTACAACCTGGGACGGATCCTGAGCTATGCCTGCGCCGGACTGTTGATCGGTCTGGCCGGATGGGCCGTGGCCAACAGCCCGGCGGCGATGTTCCTGCGTATTCTCGCCGGGTTGCTGCTGATTGCCATGGGCCTGTACCTGGCCGGCTGGTGGAGCGGCCTGACCCGTATCGAAAGCCTCGGTCGCGGCCTGTGGCGGCATATCCAGCCAGTCGCCAACCGCTTGCTTCCGGTGTCGAACGTTCCCCGTGCGTTGTTGTTGGGCGCGCTCTGGGGCTGGCTGCCGTGCGGTCTGGTCTACAGCACTTTGCTATGGTCGGCCAGCCAGGGCAACGCACTGGACAGTGCCTTGTTGATGCTCGCGTTCGGGCTCGGCACCTGGCCGGTTTTGCTGGCGACCGGCCTGGCTGCAGAGCGCGTCACCGCAGTGTTGCGCAAGCGCAGTGTGCGGATGGCGGGCGGATTGCTGGTGATGCTGTTCGGCATCTGGACCTTGCCGGGGCCGCATCAGCATTGGTTGATGGGGCACTAGAAGCAAAAGATCGCAGCCTTCGGCAGCTCCTACAGGTGTACGCGATCCATGTAGGAGCTGCCGCAGGCTGCGATCTTTTGATCTTGATGTAAATCAAGATGCCCCACCCCGCCCTCGCATAAAGTGGCTGACACTGCCAGCCTATCCGGGGGGAATGCCCGCATGATGCTCGACGCCATTCGTTGGGACACCGATCTGATCCGCCGTTATGACCTGGCGGGACCACGCTACACCTCGTATCCGACCGCCGTGCAATTCAGCAGCCAGGTCGGCACCTTCGACCTGTTCCATGCCCTGCGCGACAGCCGCAAGGCCCAACGCCCGTTGTCGCTGTACGTGCACGTGCCGTTCTGCGCGAACATTTGCTATTACTGCGCCTGCAACAAGGTGATCACCAAGGATCGCGGGCGGGCGCAGCCGTATTTGCAGCGCCTGGAACAGGAAATCCAGTTGATCGCCTGCCACCTCGACCCCACGCAGAAAGTCGAGCAGCTGCACTTCGGTGGCGGCACGCCGACCTTTCTCAGCCACGATGAACTGCGGCAGTTGATGGCGCATTTGCGCAAACACTTCAATTTGCTGGACGACGACTCCGGCGACTACGGCATCGAGATCGACCCGCGCGAGGCCGACTGGTCGACCATGGGCCTGCTGCGCGAACTGGGTTTCAACCGGGTCAGCATCGGCCTGCAAGACCTCGACCCGGCGGTGCAACGCGCAGTCAATCGCCTGCAAAGCCTGGAAGAAACCCGCGCGGTGATCGATGCCGCCCGTACCTTACAGTTTCGTTCGATCAATATCGACCTGATCTACGGCCTGCCGAGACAGACACCGGAGAATTTCGCCCGCACCGTCGAAGAGGTCATCAACCTGCAACCGGACCGGTTATCGGTGTTCAACTACGCCCACTTGCCGGAACGCTTCATGCCCCAACGGCGCATCAACAGCAATGAACTGCCGACACCCGCGCAGAAACTGGAAATGCTGCAGCGCACCATCGAGCAACTGACCGGCGCCGGCTATCGCTACATCGGCATGGACCACTTCGCCCTGCCCGACGATGAACTGGCGATTGCCCAGGAAGAATCGACCCTGCAACGCAATTTCCAGGGCTACACCACCCACGGTCATTGCGATCTGATCGGCCTCGGCGTGTCGGCGATCAGCCAGATTGGTGACCTGTACTGCCAGAACAGCAGCGACCTGACCGAGTATCAGAACGTCCTTGCCACGTCACAACTGGCCACCAGCCGCGGCCTGCTGTGCAATGCCGATGACCGGCTGCGGCGTGCGGTCATCCAGCAACTGATCTGCAATTTCAGCCTGGAATTTTCCGCGATCGAACAGGCCTTCAACATCGATTTCCAAGGCTACTTCGGCGATCTTTGGCCGCAATTGCAAGACATGGCCAAAGACGGGCTGATCGAACTCGATCGCGACCGGATCACCATCCTGCCCGCCGGGCGACTGTTGGTGCGCTCGGTGTGCATGGTGTTCGACGCGTATCTGGAACAACACAGCCGCCAGCGCTTTTCGCGGGTAATCTAATTCTGCAAGCAAGCGCCTCAGACTGGCCTCGATATCCTATGGTGAGTTACCCTTACGTCTTATGTGTGATTTCCCACAAGGATTGAAGAAATGTCCGAGCCAGTAAAACTGCGCGCTCATAATCAAGCCCATTGCAAGGATTGCAGCCTGGCCCCTCTTTGCCTGCCACTTTCGCTGAATCTGGAAGACATGGATGCGCTGGACGAAATCGTCAAACGCGGCCGGCCGCTGAAAAAAGGCGAGTTTCTCTTTCGCCAGGGCGATACCTTCGATTCTGTCTACGCAGTCCGTTCTGGCGCCCTCAAGACCTTCAGCCTGAGCGACAGTGGTGAAGAACAGCTCACCGGCTTCCACCTGCCCAGCGAACTGGTCGGCCTGTCGGGCATGGACACCGAAAAGCACCCGGTATCGGCACAAGCCCTGGAAACCACCTCGGTGTGTGAAATCCCTTTCGAACGCCTCGACGAACTGGCCCTGCAATTGCCGCAGTTGCGCCGTCAGCTGATGCGGGTGATGAGTCGCGAGATCCGTGACGACCAGCAGATGATGCTGCTGTTGTCGAAAAAGACCGCCGACGAACGCATCGCCACCTTCCTGGTCAACCTCTCGGCACGTTTCCGCGCCCGGGGTTTTTCCGCCAATCAGTTCCGCCTGAGCATGTCGCGCAACGAAATCGGCAACTACCTGGGCCTGGCAGTGGAAACCGTGTCCCGGGTCTTTACCCGTTTCCAGCAAAACGAACTGATTGCGGCAGAAGGCAAGGAAATCCGGATTATCGACCCGATCCAGCTGTGCGCCCTGGCCGGTGGTTCACTGGAAGGCTGAAACAAAACGTTGCGGCTGAGCGAAAGGGTTCAGCCGCCGTTATACTTCGCCGTTTGCAGCCCTGCCAGGACACCACGATGGTCTTCGACTCCTTCGACATCAAATCCCTCATCCGCCCTGTCATCGACTTCCCGAAACCGGGTGTGATCTTTCGCGACATCACCCCGCTGTTCCAGTCGCCCACGGCCCTGCGCCTGGTGATGGACAGCTTCGCCCACCGTTACGTCGAGGCTGACTTCACCCACATCGGCGCGATGGACGCCCGTGGCTTCCTGATCGGTTCGGTACTGGCGTATCAGTTGAACAAGCCGTTGGTGCTGTTCCGCAAGCAAGGCAAGTTGCCAGCTGACGTACTGGCCGAGGGCTATGCGACCGAATACGGCGAAGCCTTCCTGGAAGTGCATGCCGACAGCCTGTGCGAAGGGGATTCGGTGGTGATGTTCGATGACCTGATCGCCACCGGCGGCACCCTGATCGCCGCCGCCAACCTGATCCGCCGAATGGGCGCCCGGGTGCATGAAGCGGCGGCGATCATCGATCTGCCAGAACTGGGTGGCTCGCAGCGTCTGGAAGACATGGGCATTCCTACGTTCTGCCTGACGCAGTTTGCGTTGACTGATAAGTAACAAAGATCAAAAGATCGCAGCCTTCGGCAGCTCCTACATTGGGATGGCTTTGATCCTGTAGGAGCTGCCGAAGGCTGCGATCTTTTGCATTACAGCCCCATCTGCTTGCTGATGATTTCGTTCATCACTTCCCGCGTCCCGCCGCCAATCGACAGGATCCGGTTGTCGCGGTACAGCCGCTCCACCAGACTCTCGCGCATATAACCCAGCCCACCCAAAATCTGCACCGCATCGTTGACGATCCGGTCTGCGGTATCCGTCGCAAAATTCTTGGCCATGGAAATCTCCTTGATCACGCCCTGCCCCGCCGCCATTTTCGCGGCCTGGCGGTAGGTGAATTCCCGGGACACTTCCAGCGCGGTCGCCATCTCGGCCAGGCGATGCTTGATCACCTGAAACTTGCCGATCGGTTTGCCAAAGGCTTCGCGCTGGCGCGCCCACTTCAGGCTCTCTTCCAGCGCCAGTTGTGCGGTCATGTTGGCCATCAACGCCAGGGCCAGGCGTTCGCTCTGGAAATTGCCCATGATGCAGGCAAAGCCCATGTTCTCGGCACCGATCAGGTTTCCTACAGGCACTCGGCAATCATCGAAGAACAACTCAGCGGTGTCTGACGCCCACCAGCCCATTTTCTTCAGCTGCCGTCCTACGGTGAAACCTGGCGTGCCCTTCTCGATCAGCAACAGGCTGATGCCACCGAAACCTGGCTCGCCCGTTCGCACCGCAACCGTATAGAAATCCGCACGCACACCGCTGGTGATAAAAGTCTTGCTGCCACTGACCCGGTAGAAATCGCCATCGCGCACGGCGCGGGTTTGCAGGTTGGCGACGTCGGAACCGCCCCCGGGCTCGGTGATTGCCAGGGCGCTGATCTTCTCTCCCGACAGCACCTGGGGCAGCACACGATCCCGTACATCGGGCCGGGCCCACTTGAGGATGGGCGGCAAGCCGATATCCAGCGACCCCAGGCCGGCAACCAGCCCGCCAGAGCCACAGCGCATCAACTCTTCACTGGCGGCAACCTTGGCGAACAGATCTCCTTCGTGGCTGCCTCCGTAAGCCTCCGGGTAGCCAATGCCGAGAATCCCCGCGGCGCCGGCCTTGAGGTAGAGCTCGCGAGGAAAGCTTTCGGCTTCTTCCCACTGTTCGATATCAGGAAGGATCTCGCGTTCGACGAAACGTCTGACGCTGTCGCGGACCAATTGGTGGCTGGGGTCGAAGTATTCCTGAAAGGCAGGCATCGGCGAGCTCCACTGAAGGGGTCAGTGAAGTTAACCGAGCGCTTGCTTGGTTTACAAGAGACAGATAGAAGATCAAAAGATCGCAGCCTGCGGCAGCTCCTACAGGGGATCGGAGTCTTTCTGTAGGAGCTGCCGCAGGCTGCGATCTTTTCGGCTTGATGCGATTACAACGAAATCGGCTTACGCCCCGCAAACGAATGCGCCAGCGTCCCGCCATCCACCAGTTCCAGCTCGCCACCCAGCGGAACGCCATGGGCGATGCGCGAGGCGATCAGGCCTTTGCTGCTGAGCAATTGGGCGATGTAGTGCGCCGTGGCTTCACCTTCCACGGTCGGGTTGGTGGCCAGGATGACTTCGGCGAACGTGCCGGCCTCTTCGATCCGCGCCATCAACTGGGGAATGCCGATGGCTTCCGGCCCCAAGCCGTCGAGCGGCGACAGATGGCCCTTGAGCACGAAATAGCGTCCGCGAAAACCGGTCTGCTCCACGGCATAGACGTCCATCGGCCCTTCCACCACGCAGAGCAAGGTGTCGTCGCGACGGGTATCGGCGCATTGCGGGCACAGGTCATCTTCCGTCAGCGTACGGCACAAGCGGCAGTGACCGACCCCTTCCATGGCCTGGCTCAGGGCCAGCGCCAGGCGCGAGCCGCCGCTGCGATCACGCTCGAGCAACTGCAACGCCATGCGCTGGGCGGTTTTCTGACCCACGCCTGGCAAAATTCGCAGGGCGTCGATCAGTTGGCGAATCAAAGGGCTGAAGCTCATGGTGGAAAAGTCCGACAAAACAACGAGACGCGGTTTATACCCGCGCCTCGGTTGAGCGTCAAATTGCAGCGTGAATTACTCAGTCCCGGGAAACCCGGACCACCAGTTTGCCGAAGTTGCGCCCTTCCAGCAGGCCGATGAACGCATCGGGCGCCTGTTCCAGGCCATCGACCACATCTTCGCGGAACTTCACCTTGCCATCGCGTACCCAGGGCGCCATGGCACTGAGGAATTCCGGCTGGCGATCACCATAGTCATCGAACACGATGAAGCCCTGGATGCGCACTCGCTTGGTCAATAGTGTGCGCTGCAACAGTGGCAGGCGATCCGGGCCGCTCGGCGCCTCATGGGCGTTATAGGAAGCGATCAAGCCACACAGCGGAATCCGTGCCTTGGGATTGAGCAACGGCACCACGGCGTCGAATACCTTGCCGCCGACGTTTTCATAATAAATGTCGATGCCCTTGGGACAGGCTTGCGCCAGTTCGTCGGCAAAGTCCGCGCTCTTGTGGTCGATGCAGGCGTCGAAGCCCAGCTCGTCGACCACATAACGGCACTTGTCCGCCCCACCCGCCACACCCACCACGCGCAGCCCCTTGATCTTCGCCACTTGGCCGACCACCGAGCCCACCGCGCCGGACGCCGCTGCAACCACCAGGGTTTCGCCGGCCTTCGGCTGGCCGATGTCCATCAGACCCATGTACGCGGTCATGCCCGGCATACCCAGTACCCCAAGGGCCATCGAAGGGCTTGGCAGCGCGGGAATAGGAATGATGCTGCGACCGTCATTGATGCTGTGGCTTTGCCAGCCGGTGGCACCGACCACCAGATCACCTTCCTGAAACTTCGGATTGAGCGAGCGCTCGACCCGGCTGACAGCGCCCCCGGTCATGACTTCGCCGATTTCCACCGGCGCGGCGTAGGAAGGCGCGTCACTCATACGTCCGCGCATATACGGGTCCAGCGACAGGAAAATGGTCTTGAGCAGCACCTGACCATCGGCCAGGTCCGGCAGTGCCACCCGTTCCATGCGGAAGTTTTCCGGCGTTGGCGCGCCCACCGGGCGAGAGGCCAGGACAATACGTTGATTGAGGGTCATGGGGTCGGACATGGCAGCGTCTCCTGTGATCGATGAGGTTCAGTGATATAGGGAGCAGACCTTTGTGGCGGTATGGCGTTCGATGTTTATTCAGGTGAACCGAGGCGACTTCTTCGCGGGCAAGCCCGCTCCCACAAGATTTGCGGCGTTCACAAAACCTGTGGGAGCGGGCTTGCCCGCGATGGCGGAATGTCAGCCACACATATCTGTCAGCCAAAAACAAAAATGCCAGGCGCTATGCCTGGCATTTTTGTAACTCATCTGCCGCCTGAAGGCGAATCAGAATGGCAGTTTCATGCCCGGCGGCAGCTGCATGCCGGCAGTCATGCTGCCCATCTTGTCCTGGCTGTTGGCTTCGATCTTGCGCACGGCATCGTTGACCGCGGAGGCGATGACCGCTTCGAGCATTTCCTTGTCGTCTTCGCTCATGCCTTCGACCAGGCTCGGGTCGATGGTCACGCTCTTGACGTCATGACGACCGGTCATCACCACGGTGACCATATCGCCACCGGCCTTACCGGTGACTTCGGCGTTGGCCAGTTCTTCCTGCATCTTGGCCATTTTTTCCTGCATCTGCTGCGCCTGCTTCATCAGGCCGGCCATGCCACCTTTCATCATGGTAATCACCTCAAAAGTACTTGGATTAAAACAGCGCCCGGCCCATGCGGCCGGGCGCCTTCAGTTATTAGCCCTGAGTGACCAGGGCGTCGACAGGTTCAATAGTATCGTTACGGACCACCGCACCGAACTGCTGCATCATTTGCTGGATGAACGGATCACCGTGGATCGATTCCTCCGCCTCGCGCTGACGGTTGGCGCGGCGGCGCGAAGCCGCTTGTGCCGGGGTTTCCTGCTCGGGCTTGATCAGCTCGATGCTCAGGGTCAGGGTGCGCTGGTGATACTGGTTCAGCGCATCGTTGAGGCGACGCTGTTGCGTGGCGTTGAACAAGGCACTGTGGGCCGGGTCCAGGTGCATCAGCCAATTGTCGCCATCGACCGCGATCAGCGTGCAGTTGGCGGCGATGCTGCCGGTCATGCCGGAAATCGGCAATTTCGGGAACAGCTCCAGCCATTGCAGGGCCAGGCCGGTGGCCGGCATTGCCGCGGGCTCGGGTTCGGGCTCCGGAGCCGGGTCGGCGGCGTGCTCGCTGGCCAGTTCGTCGAGGTAGCTGTAGGCCGAATCCATGTCCGGCTCGATGTAGTCCTCGTCCAGCGGCGGCTCGTCATCCAGGTCCATGCCCGGCGTCGCGGCATCGACGGCGGCCACCGAGGGTTCCGGGATCGGCGCGGCGGCCCATTCCGGGGCGTCCGGCACCACACTGTCCGGCGTCGGCAACGGCATTGGCGGCAATTCGGGTTGTTCGCTGGCGGTTTCCAGCACCGGCTCCACCGCCGGTTGCTGAATGGGCGCCGGCTCGACCGGGTCATTCCACGGCAGATCGACCACCTCTTCGACCACGGCCGCTTCAACCACAGGCGCAGGTTCCGGCGCAGGTTCTGGCACAACGACCGGCACAACCGGTTCCGGTTCCGGTTCCGGTGCAGGCGCTGGGGCTGCCACTGGCGCAGCCGCTACAGGCGCAACGGCCGCAGCGACTACCGGCGCAACAACCGGCGCGGCAGCCACTGAGTTTGCGGAATCAACTGTGGCCTGGCTGATCCCCACTGGCTTTAGCGGTTGCCTCGGGGCATCCGCGGTGTCTGCGGGCCGGAACGCCAGCATCCGCAGCAACACCATTTCAAAACCACCCCGGGGATCCGGCGCCAGCGGCAGGTCGCGGCGACCGATCAGGCCCATCTGGTAGTAGAACTGCACGTCTTCGGCCGGCAACGCCTGGGCCAGTGCCAACACCCGGTCACGGTCGCCATGACCGTTGTCGACACCTTCCGGCAGGGCCTGGGCGATGGCAACGCGGTGCAGCACATTGAGAATTTCCGAAAGCACGCCGTTCCAGTCCGGACCTTGCTCGGCCAGGTGGCGGACGGCTTCGAGCAACGCCTTGGCATCGCCTTCGATCAACGCATGCAGCACGTCGTAGACCTGCCCGTGATCGAGGGTCCCGAGCATCGCACGCACGTCGGCGGCCATGACCTTGCCTTCACCGAAGGCAATCGCCTGGTCGGTCAGGCTCATGGCATCACGCATCGACCCGTCGGCGGCACGGCCCAGCAACCACAGCGCATCGTCTTCGAACGGCACGTTCTCGACGCCCAGTACGTGGGTCAAATGCTCGACCACGCGTTCCGGCGTCATGTTCTTCAGGGAGAACTGCAGGCACCGCGACAGAATCGTTGCAGGAAGTTTCTGCGGGTCAGTGGTCGCCAGGATGAACTTGACGTAGGGGGGCGGCTCTTCAAGGGTTTTGAGCAGGGCGTTGAAGGAATGGCTCGAGAGCATATGCACTTCGTCGATCAGGTAGACCTTGAAGCGCCCACGGCTCGGGGCGTACTGCACGTTGTCGAGCAATTCGCGGGTATCTTCGACCTTGGTGCGGCTCGCGGCGTCGATCTCGATCAGGTCGACAAAGCGGCCTTCGTCGATTTCGCGACACACCGAACACTCGCCACAGGGGGTTGAAGTGATACCTGTCTCGCAGTTAAGGCATTTGGCAATGATCCGCGCGATGGTGGTCTTGCCGACCCCACGGGTACCGGTGAAGAGGTAGGCGTGGTGCAGCCGCTGGCTGTCCAAGGCATTGATCAGAGCCTTGAGCACATGGGTCTGGCCGACCATTTCGCGGAACGAGCGCGGGCGCCATTTACGTGCAAGAACCTGATAACTCATCGAAAACCGTCGCAGCGAAGGAAGCAGAAGCGGCTAATGCTAGCGGAGCAAGGGACAAATTGCATCCGGTGCGCTCGTGTATTGTGGCTAAGCTGCACATCGGGGGCTATTAACGGAGTGTTTATGCGGCTGGCCTTGGGGGCATTGCTGTTGATCAGCCTGGACGGCGTGGCTGCGCAAGCACCGCTGCGCTTCGTGATACCCGACAGCTGGAGCATGCCCATGGTGCAGCTTGAACGGGGTAAACCGACCCAGGGCATCCTGTATGACATGATGCTCAGCCTCGCGACCCAGGTCGGCGTACCGGCCGAATTCCATGTATTGCCGCGCCGGCGCATACAAAGTGCCATGGAGCAAGGCGAGGTCGATGTCCGCTGTTATGTCACGCAATCGTGGCTGCCCGATCAGCCTGATGATTATCTCTGGAGCATCCCGCTCTTCACTCAACCGGACGTGTTGATCACCCTGCATGCGCCGCCCGGCGCGGTCAAACCCGCCGACTTGCCGCAACAGTCCATTGGCACCGTGCTGGGCTACAACTACCCGACCCTGCAGCCGCTGTTCGACACCGGCCAACTGCAGCGCGACGACGCACGCAATCAGGAACAAGTGCTGGAAAAGCTCCTGGCCGGCCGCAATCACTATGCCGTCAGCAATCAATGGAGCCTGGACTGGTTCAATCACCGCCTGTTGCCGGAGCAGCAACTGCAGGGTGTGGCAGTGCTGCAGGAAAACCATATCGGTTGCTACGTTCGCAACGACCCGAAGATCCCGGTGCAGAGCATCCTGCGCACCCTGGGGCGGATGAAGATGTCCGGGGAGATCGATGCGATTGTTCGGCTGTATATCGGTGGCGAGCCTGCGGCTGTGGATAAACCGCAAACGACAAAAAACCGCCCCGGACAAGATCCTGGCAGCTAGCGAAAGTCTGATTTCAGAAAGATAACGCGAGAGAACACTCGCGTGGCGTTAAGGTGGTAACCCCACCAGCCACACCCCGGCACACAATGTTCCCGCTGTGGCTGCTGCCTTCCGGCTCTGACCAGGTTCACGGGTAATCGTTGCGGGGGGACCGATGGGGTCACCATAACGACGCTCACCTGTCGGCGAGCCGCGCCATTGTACCTATCTGAGACGAAGTTACAACCGTTCGGGGATATTAAAAAATATGAGCTGCTTCAAGGACATGCGCTGGCCTTAAAAGATCGCAGCCTGCGGCAGCTCCTACATGGATCGGCGTACACCTGTAGGAGCTGCCGCAGGCTGCGATCTTTTGATCCTATTGCGCCAACACCTCATCCGCCCGGCCGCCCTCCTGCTGAATCACCAGGTGAATAAAGTGCAGCTTGGCAATGACCGCTGGCGGCAGGACGAACGGATAGAAATCCGGCTGCCCCATGCTGCGTGACAATTCGTTGAGCATGCCCGCCAGTTCTATCCAGGCATTGACGAACGACAGGAACGCCGCGCCGTCGGGATGCCGCGGATCGTAGAGGGTATCCAGCGGAAACGGCTGATAGTCGAAGTCCATTTCCCGGGCGCTCATGCCAAACCCCAGCGCGGTATCCACTGCGTCCATCATGTGCAGGTAATGCGCCCAGGTTTCGGCCCAGTCTTCCCACGGGTGCATGGTGGCGTAGGCGCTGACGTAGTGCTGCTGCCAGTCGAGCGGTGCGCCCTGCCGATAATGGCGCTCGAGGGCTTCGGCATAGCTGGCGCGCTCATCGCCGAACACTCCGCGAAAAGGCTCAAGCCATTGGCCATTGGCGATCAATCGATCCCAGTAGTAGTGCCCGACTTCGTGACGAAAATGCCCGAGCAGCGTGCGATAGGGTTCGTGCATTTGCACTCGCACCTGTTCGCGGTGGGCATCGTCGGCTTCCTTGATATCCAGGGTGACCAGGCCATTGGCGTGTCCGGTGGTAGGCGGTTTGCCTTCGAGGTCCACGCCGATGAAGTCGAAGGCAAGGCCCGTGTCTTCATCGACGGTTTTGGGAGTCACCTGCAACCCCAGGCTGAGCAGTTGCGCGACCAGACGTCGCTTGGCGGTTTCCACCTTGCGCCAGCGCTCGTGGTTGTCGGTTATCGACAGATCAGGAATGGTGCGATTGAGGCTGCAGGCAATGCACAAGACGTCATGGTCATTGGCCGGCAGCAACCAATTACAGGCCGCCGGGGAGTCGAGGTTGGCACAGCGGCGAAACAGGCCAGCCCCGGGATCGGCATCCAGCAGCCAGGTGTCCGCCTGCACACCCGGTTGCAGCGCAGACAGGCGACTGCGCTCCGGCTGATAACCCAATGCCGCCGAACAGGCCAGGCACTGGCTGTTGCGAAAGAACAGCGACTGCCCGCAACGACAGGACCAGACCTTGCTGTTGCGCGAATTTTCGACCGTGAACGGCGCGGCGATGCGCGAGCTGAGCTGCTCGAAGAACGGGTACATGGCGATCTCTCCCTGAGGCTTGCAGAGACTAGATCATTCCCGAGAGATGATCGTTCCCATGCTTTTTGTGGGAAAAATCAATAGATCGCAGCCTGCGGCAGCTCCTACAGAGAAATGCGTTCTCCTGTAGGAGCTGCCGCAGGCTGCGATCTTGGGTGTCAAACCTGAATACCGTGACCTTTCAAGAACACCACAAACGCCTCTTCATCCAGCACCTTCAACCCCAGCTCATTGGCCTTGGTCAACTTCGAACCAGCACCCGGCCCTGCAACCACGCAATGGGTCTTGGCCGACACCGAGCCGGCTACCTTGGCGCCGAGGCTTTCGAGTTTGTCCTTGGCGATATCGCGGCTCATCAGCTCCAGCGAGCCGGTCAGCACCCAGGTCTGCCCGGCCAGCGGCAAGCCTTCGACGACTTTCTTCTCGCTCTGCCAATGCATGCCGAAATCGGCAAGTTGCTTCTCCGCCGCTTCGGCCAGCTGGCGATTGTCCTCGACCGCAAAAAACTCGCGCACCGAATTGGCCTGTTTCTCCGGCAGCGCCTGGCGCATATCCAGCCAATCCGCGCCAATCACCGCCTGCAACGAACCGAACTTGTCCGCCAGTTTCTGCGCCCCGCCCGGCCCGACCAGGGGGATATGCAGCTTGTCGAGGAAACCACCGAGGGTGGTGCTCGCCGAAAACTCGGCACCCAACTCACCCTGATCCTGAATCTGCAGGCCATGCTTGAGCAAATCAGCGATCACCTGCCGGTTATGCGCGTCCTCGAAGAAGCTGTGGATCTCGTGCGCGACTTCCAGGCCAACATCCGGCAAGTACGTCAGTACCTGCGGCAAGGCCTGCTGCACCCGCTCCAGCGAACCCAGGGAGCGCGCCAGGACCTTGGCCGTCTCTTCGCCGACATCGGGAATCCCGAGGGCGTAGATGAACCGCGCCAGGCCCGGCTTCTTGCTGTCTTCGATGGCGCCGAGCAGGTTCTTGCTCGACAGTTCGGCAAAGCCTTCCAGATCGACGATCTGCTCAAAGGTCAGGGCGTACAGATCGGCCGGCGAGCTGACCAGGCCTTCGTCGACCAGTTGCTCGACGCTCTTCTCACCCAGGCCTTCGATGTCCATGGCGCGACGGGAAACGAAGTGAATGATCGCCTGCTTGAGTTGCGCGCCGCAGGCCAGTCGACCGACGCAGCGATACACCGCGCCTTCGCTGACCGTCTCGCGACCCTTGCTGCGCTTGATCAGTTGCGTGCGCTCGACATGGGAGCCGCACACCGGGCACTGCTCGGGAATCTGCACCGGCCGGGCATTTTCCGGACGGCGCTCCACGACCACTTGCACCACTTGCGGAATCACGTCACCGGCGCGGCGGATGATCACCGTGTCGCCGATCATCAGGCCCAGGCGCGCGACTTCGTCCATGTTGTGCAACGTGGCGTTGGCCACCGTGACGCCCGCGACCTTGACCGGTTTCAGACGCGCCACCGGCGTCACCGCCCCGGTTCGGCCGACCTGGAATTCCACATCGAGCAACTCGGTGAGTTCTTCCATCGCCGGGAATTTATGGGCGATGGCCCAGCGCGGCTCACGGGCGCGAAAGCCCAGTTCGCGCTGGGAGGCAATGCTGTTGACCTTGAACACCACGCCGTCGATTTCATACGGCAGCGCGCTGCGACGCTCACCGATGTCGCGGTAGTAATCCAGGCACTCGGCGATACCGTGCGCCAGCTTCAACTCATGACTGATCGGCATGCCCCAGGCCTGGAGCTGCTGCAAATTGCCGATGTGCGTATCGGCAATGTCCGCCGACACCTGGCCAATGCCGTAGCAGCAGAACTCCAGCGGGCGATTGGCGGTGATCTTCGAATCCAGCTGGCGCAAACTGCCTGCCGCCGCGTTACGCGGGTTGGCGAAGGTCTTGCCGCCGACTTCCAGTTGCGTGGCGTTGAGCCGCTCGAAACCGGCCTTGGACATGAACACTTCGCCGCGCACTTCCAGGATCGCCGGCCAGCCAGTACCGTGCAGCTTGAGCGGGATGTTGCGTACGGTGCGCACGTTGACGCTGATGTCTTCGCCGGTGGTGCCGTCGCCACGGGTGGCGCCGCGCACCAGGATACCATCCTGATACAGCAGGCTGACGGCCAGGCCATCGAGCTTGGGCTCACAACTGTACTCGACGGTTGCGCCGCCACCGAACAGATCGCCGGCCGGCAGGTCCAGGCCTTCGCTCACCCGGCGGTCGAACTCACGCATGTCGGTTTCTTCGAAGGCGTTGCCGAGGCTGAGCATCGGCACTTCGTGACGCACCTGGGTAAACGCCGACAGCGCCTCGCTGCCCACTCGCTGGGTTGGCGAGTCGCTGGTGATCAGTTCGGGATTGGCCGCTTCCAGAGCCTTGAGCTCGTTGAACAAGCGGTCGTATTCGGCGTCCGGAATGCTCGGCTCGTCGAGCACGTGGTAACGATAGTTGTGCTGATCCAGCTCAGCGCGCAGCTCTAAAATACGGTTCTTGGCGGCGGTCATCGGTGTTCTCTCATAAAGCAAAAGAGCAGCCGAGGCTGCTCAATCTGTTTTGCCGATTATCCCGCGCACCGCGCGGGAATAACCATTTCAGTCAACGTTTCTGGGTCAGGGCGCGGCGTTCGAATTCCACGATGCGTTGACGATAGTGCTCGATCGTCTGGGCGGTCAGTACGCTGCGCTGGTCGTCCTTCAGTTCGCCGTTGAGCTCCTGGGACAATTTACGTGCCGCAGCCACCATCACGTCGAAGGCTTGCTTCGGATGGCGAGGACCTGGCAGACCCAGGAAGAAGCTCACCGCCGGGGTGCTGAAGTGGTCGATGTCGTCCAGGTCGAATACGCCAGGCTTGACGGCGTTGGCCATGGAGAACAGCACTTCGCCGTTGCCGGCCATGCTTTCGTGACGATGGAAAATGTCCATCTCGCCGAAACGCAACCCGCTCTCCAGAATGTTCTGCAACAGCGCCGGGCCCTTGAAGCCGGCAGCGTCGCGGCAGATCACGCTGATCACCAGCACTTCTTCGGCTTGCGGCTGATCCTTGTCGTTGACCGCTGGCGCGGACTTGGTATCGTCCGGGAAATCGTCGTCGCGGCTGCTGAAGCTCGGGCCACCGTCCAGATCCAGGCTGAGGTTCATGTCGCCCTGGGAAGGCTCGCTGTGGCCACGCTTGCCGCGCTTGGAGCCCGACTCGCGAGGCTCGCGGGCCGGCATGCTCACCGAAGGCAGGTCCTGCTCATCCAGTTGCGGCTCTTTATGTGCATCCAGCACGCGCGGCGGGCCCAGCAACTCGGCGCTGCTGTCCTCGTCCGGCAGATTGGACAGATTTCGATCAAGACGGAACTTCAGTTTTCCCTTGCCGCCGCGCATACGGCGCCAGCCATCGAAAAGAATACCGGCAATGACAATAATGCCGATGACGATCAGCCACTCGCGCAGACCGATTTCCATGTAATCCCGTGCCTCTATAAAAAATGCTGAAAAATAAGGGGTTTACAACCTGCAAACCGCTTTAAAACGTGGCGCCAACTCTATGTTCTGACAGGCGTTTTGCCCACGTATACGAAAAATTGACATTAAACTAGCACGACCAAAGGCAACTTTACACCGTCTACCGCCTTGGCTGACGCGAATATGTCGATTGGCCAGCAAGTCGAAGCCAGGAAAAGAGCCCTACACACCATAAAGCCTCTTTCCTACAACTACGACTCAGGCGTCCACCATCGCCATCGCCTCCTCGACATCCACCGCCACCAGGCGTGAACAACCGGGTTCGTGCATCGTCACCCCCATCAGTTGCTCGGCCATTTCCATGGCGATCTTGTTGTGGGTGATATAGATGAACTGCACTGTCTGTGACATCTCTTTTACCAATCGCGCGTAGCGTCCAACGTTAGCGTCATCCAGTGGCGCGTCAACCTCATCGAGCATGCAGAACGGCGCCGGGTTCAATTTGAAGATCGCAAAAACCAGGGCCAATGCGGTCAGGGCTTTTTCGCCGCCGGAGAGCAAATGGATGGTGCTGTTCTTCTTTCCGGGCGGCTGCGCCATGATTGTTACCCCTGTATCGAGTAAATCTTCGCCCGTCAGTTCCAAATATGCGCGGCCGCCACCGAAAACTTTTGGGAAAAGCGCCTGTAAACCGCCATTGATCTGATCAAAGGTATCCTTGAAACGGTTGCGGGTTTCCTTGTCGATCTTGCGAATCACGTTCTCAAGGGTTTCAAGGGCTTCCACCAGATCGTCGTTCTGGGCATCCAGATAACGTTTACGCTCCGACTGTTGCTGGTACTCATCGATGGCCGCCAGGTTGATCGCGCCCAGACGCTGGATCCTGGCGGCGATGCGCTCGAGCTCTTCCTCGGCATCCTTCTCGCTGGCCTCGGCCGTCAAGGTCTCGAGTACGCCGTGGAGATCGTAGCCGTCTTCCAGCAATTGGTCCTGCAAGGTCTTGCGGCGCACGGTCAGGGCTTGCCATTCCATGCGCTGGGTTTCGAGCTGGCTGCGAATCAACTGCGATTGCTGTTCAGCCTGGCTACGGCGCTTCTCGGCGTCGCGCAATTCGCGGTCGGCGTCTTCAAGGGCGATCTGCGCGGTCTTGAGTTCTTCGTCGACGGTCATGCGCTTGTCGAGCAACTCCTCGAGCTTCAGGCGCAGCTCTTCCAGCGGTGCTTCGCCCTCCTCCAGATTGAGGCTCAGTTGCTCGCGCTTTTCAGTCAGGCGTTCGGACTGCATCTCCAGACGTTCCAGCGCCTGGCGTGTCGAATCATGCTGCGCCTTGAGCGAACCCAGGCGCACCGCCAGCTGGTGGGCGTGATCCTTGTGCTGCCGCGCTTCCTGACGCACACGATCCAGGCGCTCGCGCAGGCTGTCGCGCTGGGCCAGCAGCAACTCACGCTGCTCGGTGTCCTGCGCCATGCTGTCGAGGGCTTCCTGCAATTGCAGGCGCGCCTCACCGATGTTTTCGTGTTCCAGCGCGCGCTGCTCATCGAGTTCGACAAGCTCTTCGTCGAGACGGGTACGGCGCAGGGTCAATTGTTCGGCCTTGGCTTTGCCGGCGGACAATTGCGCCTTCAATTCACCTTGCTGACGCGCTTCGTCCTGCAGCAAACGGCGCAAATGTTCGCGACCGTTTTCCTGCTGACGCTGCTGCGCCCTGAGATTCTGCAGTCGGGTTTCCAGGGTTTCGACAGCGGCTTCGCGCTCTTCACGCTCAAGGCCCAGTTGCTGGATTTCCTGCCCCCGGGCGAGCACGCCGCTTTCCGCCTCACTGGCCCGACGCACCCGCAGAAAATGCCGTCCGACCCAGTAACCGTCACGACTGATCAGGCTCTGCCCGGCAGCCAATTGCCCCCGCAAGGCCAAGGCCTGTTCCAGACTGTCGACCGGCTTGACCTGCCCCAGCCATGGCGACAGATCGAGTTGCGCCTCGACCTTGTCCAGCAAGCTGCCCGGCATCCGGACGCCATCGCTGGCCGGGCTGAGCAAACGCAGATCGCCCTGGGCAAAGCCCGACAGATCGAAATCGTTGAAATCATCCACCAGCACCGCTTGCAGGTCGGCGCCGAGCACGGTTTCCACCGCCAGCTCCCAACCGGCCTCAACCTTCAGGCCTTCGGCCAGGCGTGGGCGATTCGCAAGATTCTGCTCGCGCAGCCATTCGGCGGTGCCGGTGCCCGGATCGAGCGCGGCTTGCTGCAAGGCTTCGAGGGAGGCCAGCCGACCGTTGAGGCGCTGTAAATCGCCTTGTGCCTGCTGCTGCGCGGTCAGCGCCTGCTGCAACTCCTGACGTAACTGCTCGAGCTTTTCGACCTGGGCTTCTTCGCTGGTCTGCAAATCCTCAAGGGTCGCTTCGGATTCGGCGAGCTGCTCGCTGAGCGCCATGATCGCCGCGTCTTCCGGGTCCGCCGAGAGCAAGGCGCGCTCTTCGCCTAAACGCTTCTGGCGGTCGGCCAGGCGCTCGAGGCTGGTTTCCAGCTGCTGGATCCGCGACTGCTGCACTTCGGCCTGACGGCGCGGCTCGGCGGCGGTGAGGTTGAACGTATCCCACTGCTCCTGCCAGCCGTGCATGGTGGTTTCGGACTCTTCCAGCGCGGCGGCGGCCTCTTCGGCGGCGGCGCTGGTGACTTCCTGCTCCGGGGTGAGCATGTCCAGCTCTTCGCCGAGGGTCAGCAGCAACGTGCGGTCGTGACCCAGGTGCGATTCGGTTTCCAGGCGCGCGCGCTCGGCCTCTTTCAGGTCATCCTGCAACTGGCGCAAACGCTGCTGACCGTGCTGGATGCTCTGCTCGACCCGGGCGATGTCGCCGCCGACCGAGTAGAAGCGCCCCTGCACCAGGTTGAAGCGCTCCGAGAGGTCGTGGTGCCCGTCACGCAGGCGCTCGATGCTCGCATCGGCATTGCGCTGTTCGGCCACAAGGGCTTCGAAAGAAACTTCCTGGTTGCCGATGATCGCTTCACGCTGGCCGACCTGATCATTCAGCGCCTGCCAGCGCAGGGCCGACAGCTGGGCCTTGAGCTGACGCTCCTCACCCTTGAATTCCTGATACTTCTTGGCGGCCTCGGCCTGGCGGTGCAAGCGTTCGAGCTGACGCTCAAGCTCTTCGCGCAGGTCGGTCAGGCGCTCGAGGTTTTCGTGGGTGCGGCGGATGCGGTTTTCCGTCTCGCGCCGGCGTTCCTTGTACTTGGAGATGCCCGCGGCTTCTTCGATGAAGTTGCGCAGGTCTTCGGGCTTGGACTCGATCAGCTTGGAGATCATCCCCTGCTCGATGATCGAGTAGCTGCGCGGGCCAAGCCCGGTGCCGAGGAAGATGTCGGTGATGTCGCGGCGCCGGCATTTGGTGCCGTTGAGGTAATAAGTGGTCTGGCTGTCGCGGGTCACTTTGCGGCGAATGGAGATTTCCGCGTAGGCGGCGTACTCCCCGAGCAAGGTGCCGTCGGAGTTGTCGAACACCAGTTCGATGCTCGCCTGGCTCACCGGCTTGCGGCTGGTGGAGCCGTTGAAGATGACGTCGGTCATCGACTCGCCGCGCAGGTTCTTCGCCGAACTCTCGCCCATCACCCAGCGTACGGCGTCGATGATGTTCGACTTGCCGCAGCCATTGGGCCCGACCACCGCCGCCATGTTACTGGGGAAGTTCACCGTGGTCGGGTCGACGAAGGACTTGAACCCCGCCAGCTTGATGCACTTGAGCCGCACCCTCAGGCGTCCGTCAGTGCTGAGATCACCAGATCGCAACTGCGCTGGGCGTAAGCCGTCAGCACTTCACGAATCTGCACAAAGTCACGGGCCAGCACAGCAGCGAGCAAGCGTTCGAACAGCTCGAGGAATTCGCTCATCGACGCTTTGCGCAGGTCCAGCGCGAGGAAATACGCACGGCTCATGGCCGGCTGCAGATTCTCGACGGTCTCCTGCAAGTACGGGTTGTTGGCGAACGGGTACGCGGCGCGCATCACATTGAAGCTGTCGTCGACGAACGTGCGGATGTCCTGACGCTCGTAGCTGGCCGTCAGGCGTTGCTGGATCTGTACGAAAGGCGCCATGTCGGCCTGGGTTTTCCAGCCGCTGGCCACTGAGTTGCCGAGCAGGATATAGAGCTCGCTCATCAGCGTGCACAGGCTCTGCACCTTGTGTGGCGTGAGCTCGGTAACGTGGGCACCGCGTCGCGGCAGGATCGCGATCAAATGGCGACGCTCGAGGATCAGCAAGGCCTCGCGGACCGAACCACGACTGACATTGAGGGCCAGCGTGACCTTCTGTTCCTGGATGCGCTCCCCGGGCTTCATTTCGCCGCGAATGATGCGTTCGGCGAGGTGGTGAGCGATTTGCTCGGCGAGGCTGTCCGGCGCCTTGAACGTCATGGTTGTCCTTCAAACTCTTTGATCTGTACAAGCGGCGCAGTGTAGCGCAATTGCTGCGTCAGGGCGGAGTGCCTGCCCGGAGGTTTTTGGCACGATTCAAGCAAATTCAAGCAAAAAGGCAGGCTATCGAACCAGCGACAATAATTAAGGAACAGGTGGTTGATCGACAAATTGTAATTTCCTGACCTTTAAGTCAGAAAACCATTGACCGAAAAGTCAGACCTGCTAAATTCAGTTCCTATCGGTTAACAACAATAATGAGTCTGCGAGGCCTTCCGTGATCCAGTTTTTACTAAACCAGGAACTCCGTAGCGAGCACGCCCTGGACCCGAACCTGACCGTGCTCAATTATCTGCGCGACCATGTCGGCAAGCCCGGCACCAAAGAAGGCTGCGCCAGCGGTGACTGCGGCGCCTGCACCGTGGTGATCGGCGAATTGCAGACCGATGATGACGGCCGCGAACACATTCGCTATCGCAGCCTCAACTCGTGCCTGACCTTCGTGTCGTCCCTGCACGGCAAACAACTGATCAGCGTCGAAGACCTCAAGCACAAGGGTGAATTGCACAGCGTGCAGAAAGCCATGGTCGAGTGCCACGGCTCGCAATGCGGCTTCTGCACCCCCGGCTTCGTGATGTCGCTGTTTGCCCTGCAAAAGAACAGCGATGCACCGGATCATGCCAAGGCCCACGAAGCACTGGCCGGCAACCTCTGCCGTTGCACCGGCTACCGGCCGATCCTGGAAGCCGCCGAGCAGTCCTGCTGCGCCAAGCAACCGGACCAGTTCGACGCCCGCGAGGCCGACACCATCGCACGCCTCAAAGCCATTGCCCCGACCGATATCGGCGAACTCAACAGCGGCGACAAACGCTGCCTGGTGCCGCTGACCGTGGCCGACCTGGCCGATCTCTACGACGCTTATCCACAGGCCCGCCTGCTGGCCGGCGGCACTGACCTGGCGCTGGAAGTCACGCAGTTCCACCGCACCCTGCCGGTGATGATCTATGTCGGCAACGTCGCCGAGATGAAGCGCATCGACCGTTTTGACGATCGCCTGGAAATCGGCGCCGCCACGTCCCTGTCCGATTGCTACGAGGCCTTGAATGCCGAGTACCCGGACTTCGGTGAATTGCTGCACCGCTTCGCGTCCTTGCAGATCCGCAACCAGGGCACCCTGGGCGGCAACATCGGCAACGCCTCGCCGATTGGTGACTCGCCGCCCCTGCTGATCGCCCTCGGTGCGCAGATCGTGCTGTGCAAAGGCGAGACCCGCCGCACCTTGGCGCTGGAAGATTACTTCATCGATTACCGCGTCACGGCGCGCCAGGAAAGCGAGTTCATCGAGAAGATCATCGTGCCCCGCGCCAGCGTCGATAAACTGTTCCGCGCCTACAAGGTTTCCAAGCGCCTGGACGACGATATCTCGGCAGTCTGCGCCGCCTTCAACATTCGCCTGGAAAACGGCATCGTCGCTCAAGCCCGCGTCGCCTTCGGCGGCATGGCGGCCATCCCGAAACGCGCCGCTGCCTGCGAAGCCGCGTTGCTCGGCTCGCCATTCAATAACGCCACTGTCGAACGCGCCTGCGCTGCCCTGGCCGAAGACTTCACGCCGCTCTCGGACTTCCGCGCCAGCAAGGAATATCGCCTGCTCAGCGCGCAGAACCTGCTGCGCAAATACTTCATCGAACTGCAAACACCGCACATCGAGACCCGGGTGACCGCTTATGTCTAATCATCACGCCGTAGAGAAGACCCAAGCCGAATTGGCTGAACTGTTCGCCAAGGACCTGACCACCGGTGTCGGCCGCAGCGTCAAGCACGACAGCGCCGCCAAGCATGTGGCCGGTGAAGCGCAATACATCGACGACCGCCTGGAGTTTGCGAACCAGTTGCACGTCTATGCGCGCATGTCGGACCGCGCCCACGCCCGGATCATCAGCATCGACACCTCGCCCTGCTACGCCTTCGAAGGCGTGCGCATCGCCATCACCCACGAAGACGTACCGGGCCTGAAAGACATCGGCCCGTTGCTACCGGGCGATCCGCTGCTGGCCATCGACACTGTGCAGTTCGTCGGACAACCGGTGATCGCCGTGGCGGCGAAAGACCTGGAAACCGCGCGCAAGGCGGCCATGGCCGCGATCATCGAATACGAAGACCTGGAACCTGTGCTGGACGTGGTCGAAGCCCTGCGCAAGCGCCACTTCGTACTCGACAGCCACACCCATCAACGCGGCGATTCGGCCACGGCGCTGGCCACTGCCGAACATCGCATCCAGGGCACGCTGCACATCGGCGGCCAGGAGCACTTCTACCTGGAAACCCAGATCTCTTCGGTGATGCCGACCGAAGACGGCGGCATGATCGTCTACTGCTCCACGCAAAACCCCACCGAAGTGCAGAAGTTGGTGGCCGAAGTGCTGGACGTATCGATGAACAAGATCGTCGTCGACATGCGTCGCATGGGCGGCGGTTTCGGCGGCAAGGAAACCCAGGCGGCCAGCCCGGCGTGCCTGTGCGCGGTGATCGCGCACCTCACCGGCCAGCCGACCAAGATGCGCCTGCCACGGGTCGAAGACATGCTGATGACCGGCAAGCGTCACCCGTTCTATGTCGAGTACGACGTGGGCTTCGACAGCACCGGCCGCCTGCACGGCATCAACCTGGAGCTGGCCGGCAACTGCGGTTGCTCGCCTGACCTGTCGGCGTCGATCGTCGACCGGGCGATGTTCCACTCGGACAACTCGTACTACCTGGGCGATGCGACCATCAACGGTCACCGCTGCAAGACCAACACCGCGTCGAATACTGCCTACCGTGGTTTCGGCGGCCCGCAAGGCATGGTCGCCATCGAAGAAGTGATGGACGCCATTTCTCGCCATCTGGCCCTGGATCCTTTGGCCGTGCGCAAGGCCAACTACTACGGCAAGACCGAGCGCAACGTCACCCACTACTACCAGACCGTCGAGCACAACATGCTCGAAGAGATGACCGCCGAACTGGAAGAAAGCAGCCAGTACGCCGAGCGTCGCGAAGCGATTCGTCGCTACAACGCCAACAGCCCGATCCTGAAAAAAGGCCTGGCGCTGACCCCGGTGAAATTCGGTATTTCCTTCACCGCCAGCTTCCTCAACCAGGCCGGTGCCCTGGTGCACGTCTACACCGACGGCAGCATCCACCTCAACCACGGCGGCACCGAAATGGGCCAGGGCCTGAACACCAAGGTCGCGCAGGTCGTGGCCGAAGTGTTTCAGGTGGAAATGGACCGCGTGCAGATCACCGCGACCAACACTGACAAAGTGCCGAACACTTCGCCAACCGCTGCTTCCAGCGGTGCCGACCTGAACGGCAAGGCCGCGCAGAACGCTGCCGAAACCATCAAGCAACGGCTGGTGGAATTCGCGGCGCGCCAGTACAAAGTCAGCGAAGAAGACGTGGAATTCCACAACGGCCACGTACGGGTCCGCGATCACATCCTGACCTTCGAAGCACTGATCCAGCAGGCGTACTTTGCCCAGGTGTCGCTGTCGAGCACCGGCTTCTACAAGACCCCGAAAATCTATTACGACCGCAGCCAGGCGCGCGGCCGTCCGTTCTACTACTTCGCCTTTGGCGCCGCGTGCTGCGAAGTGCTGGTCGACACCCTGACCGGCGAATACAAGATGCTGCGCACCGACATCCTCCACGACGTCGGCGCCTCGCTGAACCCGGCCATCGACATCGGTCAGGTCGAGGGCGGTTTCATCCAGGGCATGGGCTGGCTGACCATGGAAGAGCTGGTGTGGAACAACAAGGGCAAGCTGATGACCAACGGCCCGGCCAGCTACAAGATCCCGGCCGTGGCGGACATGCCGCTGGACCTGCGGGTCAAGCTGGTAGAGAACCGCAAGAACCCGGAAGACACGGTGTTCCACTCCAAGGCCGTGGGCGAGCCGCCGTTCATGCTCGGTATCGCCTCGTGGTGTGCGATCAAGGACGCCGTGGCGAGCCTGGGCGATTACAGACATCAACCGAAAATCGACGCCCCGGCAACCCCGGAGCGAGTGTTGTGGGGCTGTGAGCAGATGCGCCAGTTGAAGGCGGCGAAGGCTGTCGAGGCTGAGACCGAGTTGGCTTCGCTCTAAGACCTAGGTGCGGCCTTCGCGAGCAAGCCCGCTCCCACATTTGGAATGCATTCCCCTGTGGGAGCGGGCTTGCTCGCGAAGTGGCCGGTACAGACAACAGAGATGTTGAGGTGAAACATGTACAACTGGATCGACGCCCTCGCCGACCTGCAAAACCGGGGTGAGCCCTGCGTGCTGGTCACCATCATCGAAGAGCTCGGCTCGACGCCGCGCAACGCTGGCTCGAAGATGGTCATCAGTGCGAACCAGAGCTTCGACACCGTCGGTGGCGGGCACCTGGAATACAAGGCCATGAAGATCGCCCGCGAGATGCTCGCCAGCGGCAAGCAGGACACCCATCTGGAGCGCTTCAGCCTCGGTGCCAGCCTTGGCCAATGCTGCGGTGGTGCAACCGTTTTGCTGTTCGAACCGATGGGCCAGGTTCAAGCGCAGATCGCCGTGTTCGGTGCCGGCCACGTTGGCCGCGCCCTGGTGCCACTGTTGGCCAGCCTGCCCTGCCGGGTTCGCTGGATCGATTCGCGGGAAGATGAGTTCCCCGAGCAGATCCCCCATGGCGTGCGCAAGATCGTCAGCGAAGAACCGGTGGATGAAATCGATGACCTGCCGGCCGGCAGCTACTGCATCGTGATGACCCACAACCATCAACTCGACCTCGAACTGACCGCTGCGATCCTCAAGCGCAACGACTTCGCCTACTTCGGCCTGATCGGTTCGAAGACCAAACGGGTGAAGTTCGAACATCGCCTGCGCGACCGCGGTTTCGACAACAGCGTCGTGCAACGCATGCGCTGCCCGATGGGCATCGGCGAAGTCAAAGGCAAGTTGCCTGTGGAAATCGCCATCTCCATCGCCGGCGAAATCATCGCCACCTATAACGCGAACTTCGGCCAGCAGACGTCCAGCGCCGAACCGATTGCCAAACTGCTGCCCGCGTCACGCCGCAGCCAAACCGCAAACTTGAAAGCCTCGAATTGAGAATCTCATGCCTTTGACTCGCAAAGCTTACCGCGCCGCCATCCTGCACAGCATCGCCGACCCAGCCGTCGTGGGCATCGAAGCCTCCTACGAGTATTTCGAAGACGGCTTGCTGGTTGTGGATAACGGCCAGATCAGCGCCCTGGGCCACGCCAGCGAACTGCTGCCGACCCTGCCGGCTGACGTCGAAATCACCCACTATCAGGACGCACTGATCACCCCCGGCTTCATCGACACCCACATCCACCTGCCGCAAACCGGCATGGTCGGCGCCTACGGCGAGCAATTGCTGGACTGGCTCAACACCTACACCTTCCCGTGCGAAAGCCAGTTCGCCGACAAGGCCCACGCCGACCAGGTCGCGGACATTTTCATCAAGGAACTGCTGCGCAACGGCACCACCACTGCGCTGGTATTCGGCAGCGTGCACCCGCAATCGGTGAACTCGTTCTTCGAAGCCGCCGAGCAGCTTGACCTGCGGATGATCGCCGGCAAAGTGATGATGGACCGCAACGCCCCGGACTACCTGACCGACACCGCCGAATCCAGCTACGTCGAAAGCAAGGCGCTGATCGAACGCTGGCACGGCAAGGGTCGCCTGCACTACGCGGTCACCCCGCGCTTCGCACCGACCAGCACCCCGGAACAGCTGACCCTGGCCGGCCAGTTACTGACCGAATACCCGGATCTGTACATGCAGACCCACATCAGCGAAAACCTCAAGGAAATCGAGTGGGTCAAGGAGCTGTTCCCGGAGCGCAAGGGCTACCTGGACGTCTACGACCACTACCAGTTGCTCGGCGAGCGCTCGGTATTCGCCCACGGTGTGCACCTGTGCGATGACGAGTGCGCGCGCCTGGCGGAAACCGGCTCGGCCATCTCGTTCTGCCCGACCTCGAACTTCTTCCTCGGCAGCGGCCTGTTCAACCTGCCGATGGCCGAGAAGCACAAGCTCAATGTCGGCATCGGTACCGATGTGGGCGGCGGCACCAGTTTCTCGCTGCTGCAAACCCTCAACGAAGCCTACAAAGTGATGCAACTGCAAGGTGCACGCCTGAGCCCGTTCAAGTCGCTGTACCTGGCCACCCTCGGCGGCGCCCGCGCACTGCGCCTGGAGGACAGGATCGGCACCCTGCAACCGGGCACCGACGCCGACTTCCTGGTGCTGGACTACAACGCCACGCCGCTGCTGAGTTATCGCTTGAAGCAGGCCAACAACATCGCCGAGACGTTGTTTGTGCTGATGACGCTGGGCGATGACCGGACTGTGCAGCAGACGTATGCGGCGGGAAATCTGGTGCATCAGCGCTAGTTTCCTTCGGGCATAAAAAATCCCCCGCACTTTTCAGTCCGGGGGATTTTTATTGCCTGTCAGAAAGATCAAAAGATCGCAGCCTGCGGCAGCTCCTACATGGAGCGCATTCTTCTGTAGGAGCTGTCGAGTGAAACGAGGCTGCGATTTTTCAGAGCTTGGCCGGCGAGCGCCCAGGCTTCTTGGTCTGCAACAAATGCGAGAACACCGCATGCAGATCATCCGAAGCACTTTCCTCGTCGAGGTTGAGCTTGCTGTCGATATGATCCATATGATGCATCATCAGGTTCACCGCCAGTTCACAGTCGCGCTTTTCGATAGCGTCGATCAACTGGGTGTGCTCGTCGTAGGAGCAATGGGAACGGTTGCCGCTTTCGTACTGGGCAATGATCAGCGACGTCTGGGACACCAGGCTGCGCTGGAAACTGATCAGCGGCGCGTTTTTCGCAGCTTCGGCCAGTTTCAGGTGGAACTCACCCGACAGGCGGATGCCGGCGCCACGATCGCCACGGGAGAAGCTGTCGCGTTCGTCGTTGACCATCTGGCGCAATTCGGCAATCTGCTCGGCGGTCGCGTGCTGAACGGCCAGCTCAGTGATCGCTCGCTCCACCAGACGCCGGGCCATGAACACCTGGCGGGCTTCTTCGACGCTCGGGCTGGCGACCACGGCGCCACGATTCGGACGAAGCAGCACCACGCCTTCATGGGCCAGGCGCGACAAGGCACGGCGAATGATGGTGCGGCTGACCCCGAAAATTTCCCCCAGCGCTTCTTCGCTCAACTTGGTGCCGGGCGCCAGACGCTGTTCGAGGATGGCCTCGAAGATATGCGCGTAGACAATATCGTCCTGGGTACCGCTGCGGCCGGCTTTGCCTGCTCGCGGTTGTTTCTTTAGGGGTTGCAACTGTTCGTTCATGGGCACTCGAGTCGGAAGAACTGCGGCGAATTGACCGCGACTGTAATACGGCACAGTGGGTCGCTGGCAAGTATCGCGTAAAAAACACTGCGATTGTACACAATGGAAGGTGGCAACACGACTGTACGGCTGAATGTTGCCTCGGCTGTATCGCAACGCCTGATTACTTTTGAGTTTAGGCTTAAAACACAAAACTTTTGTCGAGAGACATTTTTGTGGCGAGGGAGCTTGCTCCCGCTCGACTGCGCAGCAGTCGTAAAATCAGCCGACGCATTCCATTGGACACACTGCAGTGCCTTGATTGGGGCTGCTTCGCAGCCCAGCGGGAGCAAGCTCCCTCGCCACACATTTGGGTCAGCCACAAATACCTGCTGGATTCACTGCTTTTATAGACAAGGAACAACACCCGTCATGAACGACGCCACCCACACGCAAATCCGCCCGCTGGCCGACACCTCGCCCTCGGCCATCGTCGCCGGCTTCATCGCCATGATGACCGGCTACACCAGCTCCCTGGTGCTGATGTTCCAGGCCGGGCAAGCCGCGGGCCTCAGCAGCGGGCAGATTTCTTCGTGGATCTGGGCCATCTCGATCGGCATGGCGGTGTGCTCCATCGGCCTGTCACTGCGCTATCGCACGCCGATCACCATTGCCTGGTCGACCCCCGGCGCCGCACTGCTGATCACCAGTCTCGGCGGCGTGTCTTACGGCGAGGCCATTGGCGCCTACATCACCTCCGCGGTGCTGGTGACGATTTGCGGGATGACCGGCAGCTTCGAACGACTGGTGAAAAAGATTCCGGCCTCCCTGGCCGCCGCCCTGCTGGCGGGGATTTTGTTCAAGATCGGCAGCGAGATTTTCGTCGCGGCACAACACCGCACTGCCCTGGTACTGGGGATGTTCGTCACTTATCTGGTGGTCAAGCGCCTGTCGCCGCGCTATGCGGTGCTGGCGGCATTGCTGATCGGCACGGCATTGTCAGGCTTCATGGGGCTGCTGGACTTCAGCGATTTCCACCTGGAAGTGGCCACGCCGGTCTGGACCACGCCGCACTTCTCCCTGGCGGCAACCATCAGCATCGGCATCCCGTTGTTTGTCGTCGCCATGACCTCACAAAACATGCCCGGTATCGCCGTATTGCGCGCCGATGGTTACACGGTGCCCGCCTCGCCTCTGATCACCACCACCGGCATCGCCAGTTTGCTGCTGGCACCGTTCGGCTCCCACGGGATCAACCTGGCGGCGATCAGCGCAGCGATCTGCACCGGACCGCACGCCCATGAGGATCGCAACAAGCGCTATACCGCTGCGGTCTGGTGCGGGATTTTCTACGGGATCGCCGGCGTGTTCGGTGCGACGCTCGCGGCGTTGTTTGCCGCGCTGCCCAAGGAACTGGTGTTGTCGATTGCGGCGCTGGCGCTGTTCGGCTCGATCATCAACGGCTTGAGCATCGCCATGAGCGAAGTGAAGGAACGTGAAGCGGCGCTGATCACCTTCATGGTCACGGCATCGGGGCTGACGCTGTTTTCCATCGGCTCGGCGTTCTGGGGGATTGTCGCCGGGGTGGTGACGCTGGTGATTCTGAACTGGCGCAAGGCCTGAAATACACAAAACCGGGCCAAAAAAAACGGCGACCCTTGGGTCGCCGTTTTTACTGGAACATCAAGCTACCGGATTGATCGGCTTTTCCGGGTACCAGACGTCCAGCAGCGGGCTGACTTCAACGCTGGTCAGCTCGGTGCGGCCTTTGAGCCAGGCTTCAACGGCAGCGCGCTGTTCAGCGCTGACCGAGCCACGCTTCTGCAGGCAAACCAGACCGTAGTCGTCGCCGCCAACATAACCCAGGCCGTTGGCTTCCATGGCTTCTTTGAGGAACGCGTCGAGGAAAGCATCAATGGCTTCATCAGCCAAATCTTCTTTGAAATCCAGGTTCAGTTCGAAACCCAGCTCTTGAAATTCATCGACGCACAGTTTTTTGCGCAGACGCTGGGAACGGTTAGTCGCCATTGGAACAATCCTCTTAAGTAATAACGGGCGGCACTTTAGCAGTTTAAGCCGCCGATTGCCTGACTCTCTGGGCCACCACGCCTACCGTCGGTAAAAAAATAGCCGATCAGAATGCCTGCGCACGGCACAAGCTGTGACACCTTGGGGCATAATGCCGACACTTTCATGACCATTGAGGGAATTTATCTCCATGCCCTCATCTTTTTTCCCCTCGGCTGTAGGGTTTTATTTCAGATGATCAAATCTTTGCGTCCATTGCTGTTGGCCGGTTTTCTTCTCCCCCTGGCCCTTCCCGTTTGCGCCGCTCCCGTCAATACCGCGTTGTCGCCCAACGTTGAAAAAGCCCTGAAAGCCAGCAAGTTGCAGGACAACGCCCTGTCGCTGGTAATGATCCCGCTCACCGGCCCCGGCACCCCGACGGTGTTCAACGCCGACGTGTCGGTCAACCCGGCGTCGACCATGAAACTGGTCACCACCTACGCGGCGCTGGAAATGCTCGGCCCGAACCACCAGTGGAAAACCGAGTTCTACACCGACGGCACCTTGAGCGGCGGCATTCTCAACGGCAACCTCTACCTCAAGGGTGGCGGCGATCCGAAGCTGAACATGGAAAAACTCTGGCTGCTGATGCGCGACCTGCGTGCCAACGGCGTCACCCAGGTCACCGGCGACCTGGTGCTGGATAAAACCTTCTTCGTGCAACCGCAACTGCCGGAGTTCAATGACGACGGCAACGACGAGAACAAGCCGTTTCTGGTCAAACCCGACTCGCTGCTGGTCAACCTCAAGGCGCTGCGCTTCGTCGCACGCAATGACTCGGGCAAGGTGCTGGTCTCGGTGGAGCCGCCGATTGCGAGCATCCGCATCGACAACCAGGTCAAGGCCCTCAACTCCAGGCAATGCACCGGTGGCGTGCGTTACAACCCGGTGGCACAGGCCGACGGCAGTGTGACCGTGACGGTCGGCGGTCAACTGGGTGAAGGCTGCAGCTCGCAGACTTACCTGTCGCTGCTCGACCACGCGACCTACACCGCCGGCGCCGTCCGCGCGATCTGGAAAGAGCTGGGTGGCAGCATTCAGGGCAGGGATGTGCTGGCGCCAACCCCGAAAGACGCCAAGGTCCTGGCCCGGGCGTTCTCGCCGGACCTGGCGGAAATCATCCGCGACATCAACAAGTACAGTAACAACACCATGGCCCAGCAGTTGTTCCTGAGCCTCGGCCAACGCTTCCGTACCGATGCCGATGGTGACGACGCCAAGGCCGCCCAGCGTGTCGTGCGTCAGTGGCTGGCGAAAAAGGGCATCACCGCACCGCACCTGGTGATGGAGAACGGCTCCGGCCTGTCCCGTGCCGAGCGTGTCAGCGCCCGGGAAATGGCCTCGATGCTCGAAGCGGCCTGGCACAGCCCGTATTCCGCCGAATACATCAGTTCGATGCCGATCGCCGGCACCGACGGCACCATGCGCAAACGCCTGAAGACCACTGCCATGCGCGGTGAAGCCCACGTCAAGACCGGCACCCTGAACACCGTGCGGGCGATTGCCGGTTTCAGTCGCGACGTCAATGGCAACACCTGGGCGGTGGTGGCGATCCTCAACGACAAGGCTCCGTTCGGCGCATCTTCGGTGCTCGATCAGGTGCTGCTGGACCTGTACCGCCAACCGAAAGTGCCACAAACGGCTTCGGTGTTGTAACCCGTCAAATCAAAAGATCGCAGCCTTCGGCAGCTCCTACAGGTATACACATAACCTTGTAGGAGCTGCCGAAGGCTGCGATCTTTTCAGCTCACCGCAGGTTAATTCATCTCCCCCTCAACCCTATCCCTTCCCGCCTGCTTCGCCGCATAGACCCCCGAATCCGCGCGCAACAGCAAGGCATCGGCGCCCTCCCCGACCCGCCAACTGGCAATCCCGAAACTGGCGGTGACCGTACCGACACCTTCAATCGGTGAGCTGCGCAAGCCTTGCCACAATTGCTGGGCCAACATATAGGCATGTTCGCCGCCGCTATCCGGGCACAACACCATGAACTCCTCTCCGCCCAGGCGGCAGAACACATCGGTGCGACGCAGCCGGTGGCCGATCCGTTGGCACACGGCCTGCAACACCCGATCACCGACGGCATGGCCATGCAGGTCATTGATGCGCTTGAAATGGTCGATATCGAGCATGATCACCGACAGATCCCCACCGCCGCGCTCGACCCGGGCCATTTCGGTGGTCAAGCGTTCCTGGAAATAACGCCGGTTGTGAATACCGGTCAGCGAGTCGGTGACCGACAGCGCGCGCAACTCTTCTTCCACCCGCTTCATATCGGAAATGTCCGAGATGTAGCCGTGCCACAGCACACCGCCACCGGGCAGTTCCTCCGGCGTGGCCTCGCCACGTACCCAACGCAGACCCCGTTGTGGCAATTGCACGCGGTACTCCTCGCGCCAGGGGCTGAGGGTGTCGGCCGAGGCCCGGATCGAGGCGCGGACACGGGTGGTGTCCTTGGGGTGAATCCGGGTGAAGATCGCTTCGGCATTGAGCAGCAGCACGTCGGGTTCGAGCTCGTAGATCTCGCGAATGCCGTCGCTGGCATAGATCACGCTGAAACGCCCGTCGAACTCCATCTTGAATTGGTAGATCCCGCCGGGGACGTGGGCGCTGAGTTTCTTCAACAACAGATCCCGCGCCGCGAGCGCCTCATGGACCCGTTTGCGTTCGGTGATGTCGATGCACACCGCCAGGTGCCCGACCCACAGGCCTTGTTCATCGAGCATCGGCGTGGCGAGCATGTTGACCATCAAATGGCTGCCATCGCCGCGCACCAGCGTCCATTCCCGCGCCTCATGGTCGCCCTGCGCGTCGCCTTCGACCAGCATCGCCTGGCAGGTCGGCACCGGCTTGCCATAGCGCGCACTCAACTCTGCCGAGCGAGCAACCAGTTCCCGGGGCAGGTGCAGACTCTCCAGGGTCATATGCCCCACCACCTCGGCGCTGGAGTAGCCAAGCATCTGCTCGGCACCCGCATTGAAAGTGCTGATGACGCCGCGCAGGTCGGTGGCGATGATCGCGACCTGGGTGGCGGCATTCAGCACGCCACGCAACTGACCATGGGTGCCACGCAGTTCCTGCTCTCGGTCGCGCAGTTCCTGGGTGCGTTGCTCGACCAGTTTCAACGCCCGCTGCCGCTGGCTGACCAACACATACAGCAAGGCACTGAGCATCACGCTGAGCAACCCACCCAACACCACCACACTGGTGACGGAGGAATGGTTGGCCTTGACGAACGCGGCGCTGGGCTGGATATCGACTTGATAGTCATGGTCGGCCATGCGCAACAGGCGCGTGGACGACAGGTCGCTGATGGGCGGCGGGTTGGGCGACTCGAACAGCACCTCGTGCTGCTCGTCGATCGACAAGTCGAGGATGCGCACCGAGAGATAGTCACGGCCCGCTTCCGGCAGTCCATCCGCCAGCAACTGGCGCATGCTGATCACCGCCATGACATAACCGAAGGGCTTCATGGCGCTGTGGCCCTGACTGTTGCGCTGCATGACCGGTGCGACCAGCAGCACACCACGCGCATAAGCCGGCTCGATACTCACCAGATGCATCGGTTGCGACACCGCCATGGCGCCATGTTGATCGGCCCGATCGAGCGTGGCACGCCGTAGCGGCTGGGCCAGCAAGTCGTAACCGAGGGGCGCTCCGAGTTTGCTTTGCGTCTGGCTATACAGCACCGCTACGTACTCATCTCGCTCGCCGGCCAGTTGCAATTGGCCGGCGGCGTTGAGTTCTCTCAGGGTGAAGCCGCTCAAGCCTTCGTCACGCACCCGACGCTCGAACGCCGCCCGCTCATCACGAGTGACCCGTTGGGCAAAGGAATACGCCTGGGTTCGCAGCAGCAAAGGTTGGGTGTAACCATCGAACTCCGCTCGGGACACCGAATCGGAATTGGCGAAAAACCGGCGCAGGCCGTCGAGGCGCTGCTCCTGATCTTCGAAACGCTCTTCGATACGGCTGTAACGTTCACTGGCCAGCAGTTGGAAGCGTTGCCGCAATTGATGGTGAAACAGATTAAGTGTCGACCACGCCAGCAACCCGGTGAGCACCCCGCCGACCAGCAATACCAGCAGCGCGACCAACCAGGCCGAGGCATCTTCGCTGATAAAACCCAGGATCCTGGGGCGCACGGCATGCAACGACATAGAACGCAACTCAAAACGCCAGGTGCGGGAAAGCCCTTTGGTCGTGAGTTGAGTTATAGCCATTAGCCACTAACTTGACCAGCACTGATGGGATCCAGGAGCCTTTGAAAATCAAGGCTCTGTGGATCCAATCAAATCAAGTGTCAACGCGCCGTGATTTTCCAGGCGCGATGGATCTTGGCATTACGGGAAAAATCCGGATCGATGGTCTGCGCGGTGATCTCCTCGACCGCATAGCGCTCGCCGAGATTGGCTTCCAGTTCGAACTTGCGGAAGTTGTTGGAGAAGTACAACACACCGCCAGGCGCCAAGCGCGCCATGGCCAGGTCGATCAGTTGCACCTGGTCGCGCTGCACGTCGAAGACACCTTCCATGCGCTTGGAGTTGGAGAAGGTCGGCGGGTCGATGAAGATCAGGTCAAACTCGTCACGACAGGCGTCGAGCCATACCATCACATCGCTTTGCTCCAGACGATTCTTGTCGGAGAAACCGTTCAGCGAAAGGTTGCGACGCGCCCAGTCCAGGTAGGTTTTCGACAGGTCGACGCTGGTGGTGCTGCGCGCTCCGCCCTTGGCCGCATGAACACTGGCGGTGGCGGTGTAGCAGTACAGGTTGAGGAAGCGCTTGCCAGCGGCCTCTTTCTGAATCCGCATGCGCATCGGCCGGTGATCGAGGAACAACCCGGTGTCCAGGTAATCGGTGAGGTTGACCAACAGCTTCACGCCGCCTTCATTCACTTCGACGAACTTGCCCTGAGCGGCTTGACGCTCGTACTGCTTGGTGCCGCTCTGACGCTCGCGGCGCTTGACCACCACACGGCTCTTGTCGATGTTCAACGCCTGCGGAATCGCCGCCAGGGCATCGAACATGCGCGCCGAGGCCTTTTCCGGATCGATGGATTTCGGCGCGGCGTATTCCTGGACGTGGACCCAATCGTGATACAGGTCGATGGCCATGGAGTATTCCGGCATGTCGGCATCGTAGACGCGGTAGCAGTCGATGCCTTCACGCTTGACCCACTTGCCCAGGGCCTTGAGGTTCTTTTGCAGGCGGTTGGCGAACATCTGCCCGCCTTCGCTCAGGCGCGGCTGCTCGACCACCGGAGCCGGTGCCGGCGTCGGTTTGATCGGGTTGCCATTTTTGTTGAACTTGCGTTCTTGCGGTTCGTTCGGCGCCTGATCATAGGCGGCTTGCTCGCGCTCGACCTGGCGCTGTTCCGGAGTACGACGCTCGCCGGTGACGAACTGGTCCGGCAACACCTTGATCAGCAGCAGCTTGCACGGCAAGGCGCCGTTCCAGAACGAATACTGCTTGTGGCTGCGGATGCCCATGCGCTTGCCCAGGTCCGGCGCACCGGTGAACACCGCTGCTTCCCAGTTCAGGCAGGCCTGACGCAGGCGCTCGCCGAGGTTCTGGTAGAGGTAGAGCAGGCTCGCCTCATCGCCCAGACGCTCGCCGTACGGAGGGTTGCAGATCACCAGGCCTTTCTGGTTCTGGTCCGGACGCGGCTCGAAAGTTGCGACTTCGCCCTGGTAGATCTTGATCCACTCGCTCAGGCCGGCACGCTCGACGTTGTTGCGACCCGGTTGAATCAGTCGCGGATCAGCTTCGTAGCCGCGGATCCACAACGGTGTCTTGGCCAGGCCGGCCGCTGCGCGCTCAGAAGCTTCTTCATGCAATTTTTTCCACAGCGCCGGGACGTGACCGAGCCAGGCGGTGAAGCCCCACTGCTCGCGACGCAGGTTCGGCGCGATGTCGGCAGCGATCATCGCCGCTTCCACCAGGAAGGTGCCGACACCGCACATCGGGTCAGCCAGTGCGCCGCCTTCGGCCGAGATACGTGGCCAGCCGGAACGGATCAGGATGGCGGCCGCGAGGTTTTCCTTGAGCGGTGCCGCACCTTGCTGCAGGCGATAGCCGCGCTGGTGCAGGCTGTGACCCGACAGGTCGAGGGACAGAATGGCTTCGCCACGGTCCAGGCGCAGGTGAATACGCAGGTCCGGGTTGAGCTTGTCGATGGACGGACGGTCGCCTTGCGGGGTGCGCAGTTTGTCGACGATGGCGTCCTTGACCTTCAGCGCGCCGAAGTGGGTGTTGTCGATACCCGAGCCATGGCCGCTGAATTCGACGGCCAGGGTGCCGTCATTGAGCATGTGGTCTTGCCACTCGATGTCCAGCACGCCGTGGTACAGGTCTTCGGCGTCCTTCATCGGGAAGCGCTTGAGCACCAGCAGCACGCGGTTGGCCAGGCGCGACCACAGGCACAGGCGATAAGCGGTTTCCATGGTGGCCATGCCACGCACGGCAGAGGTGTGCTCCCGCGCTTCCTCAAGGCCAAGCCCGACGGCTTCCTCGATGAGCAGGCCTTCAAGGCCTTTTGGGCAAGTGAGGAAGAGTTCGAAACGATCGGACATGGGAATTCCAGAACCTTTAGCTGAGTGACCGGGCAACGCATTGCCGGTCCGGTTTTCAATCAGGCGCTTTTCTCGAAGAACGCCCGCGTGGCACGAAGGTGTGCCGTTCCACCCCTGCTGCCCGGGTTAAATGAGCTTAGATGCAAGGACAGATAAAAAAGTTGATGCAACAAAATGTCATAAGTCGACCCTTCGTCGAATAGTGCTTCCCGGCAACGGGAGCCATTCTCAGTAAAGGATTAAGCCCATCATCCAGCGCAGAGCCGATCATACCGGGGTTTGGCCAATAAATACGCTACAACTGCTCTGTTACTTATGGCGTTAGCACATGAACGGTTACGTCCTTATGACAAAACGATCATTCCCTCGATGTGACGCATTGGTTAGAACTCAATACAGGTTGGCGCCGCAATGACGCCAACACCTTGGCTCGTCACGCCGGCAACGAGCCCCCAACGGCAGAGTTTTTCTGCCAGACCTCAATAGAGGTCGACGCGATAAATACAGTCAACAAGTGAGGGCAACACCCTATGAGAAGACTTAAGCGTGATCCGTTGGAAAGAGCATTTTTGCGCGGATATCAATATGGCGTTGGTGGTAAATCCCGTGAGCTTTGCCCATTTACTCTACCGTCGGTACGTCAAGCCTGGATCAACGGCTGGCGAGAAGGACGCGGCGACAACTGGGACGGTATGACCGGCACTGCGGGAATCCACAGACTCAACGAACTTCACGCCGTCGGCTAATTACAGGGCACAACACTCCGACACGACAATCTGACTTTGTACTGAATTAACCACGCACGTCCCATCCGGACGGCGGGCTCCGGCCCAGGGGCTCCTTCAAGGAGCCCTTTTTTATGCCTGTCCCATATACCCCATTACCTTGTAGGGGTTCAGCGTAGCGCTGCGATTGCGTCTACCGACTCACGAATCAGCGCCGGGCCTTTGTAGATGAAGCCCGAATAGATCTGCACCAGGCTCGCGCCCGCTGCGATTTTCTCGGCCGCGTGCTTGCCTTCGGTAATGCCGCCCGCCGCAATGATCGGCAAACGCCCACCCAGCTCCGACGCCAGCACTTGCACGGTGTGGGTGCTCTTGTCACGAACCGGTGCGCCGGACAGGCCACCGGCTTCTTCGCCATGCTCCATGCCTTCGACGCCTGCGCGGCTCAGGGTGGTGTTGGTGGCGATGACGGCATCCATCCCGGTTTCGATCAGCGCTTGCGCAACTTGTGCGGTTTCTTCGTCGCTCATGTCCGGCGCGATCTTGATCGCCAGCGGTACATGCTTGCCATGACGCAATGCCAGTTCCGCGCGGCGCTCGGCCAGATCGGCCAGCAACTGCTTGAGCGAGTCACCGAATTGCAGGCTGCGCAGGCCCGGCGTGTTCGGCGAACTGACGTTGACCGTCACATAGCTGGCGTGGGCATAGACCTTGTCCAGGCAGATCAGGTAGTCGTCCACGGCACGCTCGACCGGCGTATCGAAGTTCTTGCCGATGTTGATGCCCAGCACGCCTTTGTACTTGGCCGCCGCCACGCGGGCCAGCAGGTGATCGACACCGAGGTTGTTGAAACCCATGCGGTTGATGATCGCCTCGGCTTCCGGCAAGCGGAACAGACGTGGCTTCGGGTTACCCGGCTGCGGACGCGGCGTGATGGTGCCGATTTCGACAAAACCGAAACCCAGCTGGGCGAAACCATCGATGGCTGCGCCGTTCTTGTCCAGGCCGGCGGCCAGACCTACCGGATTCGGGAAATCCAGGCCCATGACATTCACCGGCAGCTTCGCCGGGGCCTTGCACAGCAAGCCGTTGAGCCCAAGACGCCCGCCCGCGCCGATCAGGTCCAGGGACAGATCGTGGGAGGTTTCCGGGGAGAGTTTGAACAACAGCTGACGGGCCAGGGTGTACATGGGCGGATTTGACTCGATTGGCGGCGAATTGAGGCGGCGATTATAGCCGGGCAACGGGGTGGCAAGCGAGGCGCGTGAGCAAATCAACGGATAATGGCATATGCCTTGCACCACTCTGGGCACCAGCACCCATGCCAACGACCGAATGTGTGCAAAGACAATGGCGTCGTCCCCGGCCTGCTCAAGCAAGAACTCGGGACGACGTTTTTTTTGCAAGGTGAACACGCGATGAACGAACCGTCAGCCGGCCCCCTGGCTTGGGTCAATGGCAGCGATGCCCCGGAAAAAACCGAAATCAATCTCGGCTTCATGGCCCTGAGCGACTGCGCCTCGGTGGTTGTCGCCGCCACACAGGGCTTCGCCCAGCCCCACGGTTTGACCCTGAACCTCAAGCGGCAATCGTCCTGGGCCAACCTGCGGGACAAACTGGTCAGCGGCGAACTCGATGCCGCCCACAGCCTCTATGGCCTGATTTACGCGGTTCACCTGGGCATCGGTGGCGTGGCCGCGACCGACATGGCCGTGTTGATGGGCCTGAACCGGAACGGTCAGAGCATCAATCTGTCCCACGGCCTGCAGGCGCTTGGAGTGACCAGTCCTGAAGCACTGGATCGGCACGTGCACCAAACTCGCTCAAAACTCACCTTCGCCCAGACGTTTCCCACCGGCACCCACGCCATGTGGTTGTATTACTGGCTCGCCAGCCAGGGCATTCACCCACTGCTGGATGTCGACAGCGTGGTGGTACCGCCACCGCAAATGGTCGCGCACCTGCGGGCCGGGCGTATCGACGGGTTCTGCGTCGGCGAACCCTGGTCCGCCAGCGCCGTGCAGCAGGACCTCGGTTTCACCCTGGCCACGACCCAGACCATCTGGCCCGATCATCCGGAAAAGGTCCTGGGCTGCACCCGTGCGTTCGTCGAGCAATACCCCAATACCGCCCGGGTGTTGGTGATGGCGATTCTGGAAGCCAGCCGCTTCATCGAAGAAAGCACCGAGAATCGCCGCAGCACCGCACAACTGCTCAGTGCCGCGCAGTACCTTGACGCACCACTGGACTGCATCGAACCGCGCCTTCTGGGCGAATACGCCGACGGCCTTGGCCACCGCTGGCAAGACCCGCACGCGCTGCACCTGCACGGGGACGGTGAGGTCAACCTGCCGTACCTGTCCGACGGCATGTGGTTCATGACCCAGTTCCGCCGCTGGGGCTTGTTGCGCGATGACCCGGACTATCTCGCGGTGGCCCGGCAGGTCCAGCAACTGGACCTCTACCGTGAAGCCGCCCGTGCCGTCGGCGTCGCTTCGTCAGCCGGGGAAATGCGCAGCAGTCAGTTGATCGACGGCAAAATCTGGGACGGCTCGGACCCGGCCGGTTATGCCCGCAGTTTCAAACTGCATGCAATGAGCGACAGCTCGCACCGATCCGCCAGCCGCTGACAGGAGACCACGAACATGCTGCGTATCCTGCTGATCAACGACACCGCCAAAAAAGTCGGACGCCTGAAGGCCGCCCTGACCGAAGCCGGATTCGAAGTGATCGATGAATCCGGCCTGACCATCGACTTGCCCGAACGCGTCGAAACGGTGCGTCCGGATGTAATTCTGATCGATACCGAGTCACCGGGCCGCGATGTCATGGAACAAGTGGTGCTGGTGACGCGCGACCAGCCACGCCCGATTGTGATGTTCACGGACGAACACGACCCCGATGTGATGCGCCAGGCGATCAAGTCCGGGGTCAGTGCCTACATCGTCGAAGGCATTCACGCACAACGCCTGCAGCCGATTCTCGATGTGGCCATGGCACGCTTCGAGAGTGACCAGGCCTTGCGCGCCCAGTTGCATGCCCGCGACCAGCAATTGGCCGAGCGCAAGCGCATCGAACTGGCCAAGGGGCTGCTGATGAAAATGAAGGACTGCAACGAGGAAGAGGCCTACACATTGATGCGCCGCCAGGCGATGAGCCGCCAGCAGAAGCTGATTCAAGTGGCGGAGCAGATTATTGCCATGAGTGAATTATTGGGTTGAACAACAAAAGATCGCAGCCTTCGGCAGCTCCTACGGGGTGCACAGATTCCCCTGTAGGAGCTGCCGAAGGCTGCGATCTTTTTGCTTTACACAAATTTCCGATATGGCACAGATCTGGCTAGGTAATCACTACAGGTAACCAACGGCGGTTGCCCCACCTACGACAAAGACGTCGCTCACCTCATTTGCCCTTGGCGGATCGGGTGGCGGCGTTTTTTCGTTTTGGCCCCAGAGCACGGGGCCGGTGGTGCGGCCGTATCGGCGCCCCACCTGCAAGCTCATGACTCCTTTCGAGACTCTTCACAGCTGAGGTGCGCAATGAATTCAAGCTTCTGGAAATCCGGCCATACACCCACATTGTTCGCAGCGTTCCTCTATTTCGACCTGAGTTTCATGGTCTGGTACCTGCTCGGTCCTTTGGCGGTGCAGATCGCCGCCGACCTGCAGCTGACGACACAGCAACGGGGGCTGGTGGTCGCCACGCCGATTCTGGCCGGGGCGGTGTTGCGCTTCGTGATGGGGATGCTGGCTGATCGCCTGTCGCCAAAAACCGCCGGCCTGATCGGCCAGGTCATCGTGATCTGCGCCCTGTTCGGCGCCTGGAAACTCGGGATCCACAGCTACGAGCAAGCCTTGCTGCTGGGCCTGTTCCTCGGCATGGCCGGCGCTTCGTTCGCCGTCGCCCTCCCCCTGGCCTCCCAGTGGTATCCGCCGCAGCATCAAGGCAAGGCCATGGGCATCGCCGGCGCGGGTAACTCGGGCACGGTCCTCGCGGCATTGATCGCCCCGGTGCTGGCGGCGGCGTTTGGCTGGAGCAACGTGTTCGGCTTTGCCCTGATTCCGTTGATCCTGACCCTGGTCGTCTTCGCCTGGCTGGCCCGCAATGCCCCCGAGCGGCCAAAAGCCAAATCCATGGCCGACTACTTCAAGGCCTTGGGTGATCGTGACAGCTGGTGGTTCATGTTTTTCTACAGCGTGACGTTCGGCGGTTTCATCGGCCTGGCCAGCGCCCTGCCCGGCTATTTCAACGACCAGTACGGCCTGAACCCGGTGACTGCCGGCTACTACACCGCTGCCTGCGTGTTCGGCGGCAGCCTGATGCGCCCCCTGGGTGGTGCATTGGCTGACCGGTTCGGCGGCATTCGGACCCTGTTGGCGATGTACACCGTCGCGGCGACCTGCATTGCCGTGGTCGGCTTCAACCTGCCGAGTTCCTACGCCGCCCTGGCACTTTTCGTCTGCACCATGCTCGGTCTGGGCGCAGGCAATGGCGCGGTATTCCAGTTGGTGCCCCAGCGTTTTCGCCGGGAAATCGGCGTGATGACCGGCCTGATCGGCATGGCCGGCGGCATCGGCGGGTTTGCCCTCGCGGCCGGCATGGGCGCGATCAAGCAAAGCACCGGCAGCTATCAACTGGCGCTGTGGTTGTTCGCCAGCCTCGGCGTCCTGGCCTGGTTCGGTCTGCACGGCGTGAAACGTCGCTGGAGAACCACCTGGGGTTCGGCCGCCGTGACGGCTGCGCGGGTCTGAGGCCTCGATGAGCCTGCAACTGAGTTTCGCCGAAGCCAGTGCCATCGGTCCCCGCGAGGAAAACCAGGATGCCCTGCGCCTGGTCACGCCGGCTCCGGCGCTGGCCGCGAGCAAGGGTTACCTGTTCGCGATTGCCGACGGTGTCAGCCAGTGCGTCGATGGCGGTCTGGCCGCCCGTTCGACGCTGCAGGCCCTGGCGCTGGATTACTACGCCACGCCGGAAACCTGGAGCGTCGCACAGGCGCTCGATCGTCTGTTGCTGGCGCAGAACCGCTGGTTGCAGGCCAATGGCGGCGGACAACCGCTGCTGACCACCCTCAGTGCGCTGGTCCTGCGTGGCCGGCGTTTTACCCTGGCCCATGTCGGCGATTGCCGGGTGTATCGCTGGCACGCCGACCAATTGCAGCGAATCAGTGAGGATCACGTCTGGGACCAGCCGGGCATGCAGCATGTGCTGAAACGGGCACTGGGGCTCGATCAACACCTGGTGCTGGATTTTCTCGACGGTGAGTTGCGCCCCGATGAAAGCTTCGTCCTGCTCAGCGACGGCGTCTGGGCCGTCCTGGGCGATACCGCCATTGCCGCGATCCTGCGGGACCAACCGGACTTGCACAGCGCTGCGCAAACCCTGGTCAATGCCGCGCACCTGGCGGGCAGCCAGGACAACGCCAGCGCCTTGCTGGTACGGGTCGATGCCTTGGGCGAAGCGAGCATTGGCGATGCATTGATGCACTTGCAGCAATGGCCACTGCCGCCCGCCCTGAAACCGGGTCAGGCGTTCGAGGGCTGGCAGGTCGAGGGGATCGTCGCACAGAGCCAGCAATCGCTGCTTTATCGCGTTCGCGACAGCCAGCAACAACCCTGGCTGCTGAAAACCCTGCCCGGGCGCCTGCACGACGATCACCAGGCCGGGCAAGCATTACTGTCGGAGGAATGGTTTCTCAAACGCGTGGCCGGTCGACACTTTCCTGAAGTCCATGCCGCCAGTCAGCGTCAGCATTTGTACTACGTGATGCGAGAATATTCGGGCGCTACCCTGGCCCAACGGCATGAGCAAAGCGGCCCCTTGCCGTTGCCCCAGTGGCAAGACATCGCCGAACGCTTGCTGCGAGCGGTCGGCCTGTTGCACCGGCGGCAGATCCTGCATCGCGATATCAAGCCGGAGAACCTGCTGCTGGGGGACGATGGCGAGTTGCGCCTGCTGGATTTCGGCCTGGCCTACTGCCCCGGTCTCTCGCAAGACCTGCCCTGGGCGCTGCCGGGTACACCCAGTTACATTGCACCCGAAGCCTTTCGCGGCGAAGCACCGACGCCACGGCAGGACTTGTACGCCGTCGGTGTGACCCTGTATTTCCTGCTCACCGGGCACTATCCCTATGGCGAAATCGAAGCGTTCCAACGCCCCAGGTTTGGCCTCCCGGTCAACGCCAGCCGCTACCGGCCCGACCTGCCGGACTGGATCGCCCATAGCCTGGAACGCGCCGTGGCGGCGGCCCCCGACCAGCGTTTCGAAACGGCGGAAGAATGGCTGCTGCTGATGGAACAGGGCGAACGCCGCAGCTTGAGCGTGCGTCCCAAGCCCTTGCTGGAACGCGAGCCACTGAAAGTCTGGCGGACATTGGCGCTGGTGTCCTTGCTGCTGAACCTGGTGCTGCTGGTGGTTGCGCTCCATTAGCGGGCAAAGCGCCTTGAATCGGTGCATTCCCTCAGGTATCCGCCCTTGTGAACGGGGAAAAAGCCAACAAACACGGGTTTTGAGCGACTTGGCATAACCGCTGCATTACCTCTTGCAACAGACATACAGCGCAGGCTTCAACGACGAAGGTTGCACTTCCCGAGAGAACGGGACCAGGACAAAGGCGTCCTCGCTAGGCAACTAGCGGGACGCCTTTTTTTGTTTGCGCAAAATTTGTCGAGCATGGCCTGAACCCTGATGAGGCAGGCCTGAGCTCCCCGGAGAACCTGATGAAAAAACTAAAACTGGTGATGATCGGCAACGGCATGGCCGGGGTCCGGACCCTGGAAGAGCTGCTCAAACTGAGCACTGAGCTGTACGACATCACGGTCTTCGGTGCTGAACCGCACACCAACTACAATCGCATCCTGTTGTCTCCGGTGCTGGCGGGCGAACAAACCTTCGAAGAGATCGTGCTCAACGACCTGGACTGGTACCTGGAAAACAACATCAAGCTGCTGCTCAACCGCAAGGTGGTGGAGATCGACCGGGTCAAGCGCCGGGTCATTGCCGAAGACGGCAGCGAAGCCGAATACGATCGCCTGCTGATCGCCACCGGCTCGACACCTTTCATCCTGCCCATTCCCGGCAACACCCTTGACGGCGTGATCGGCTACCGCGATATCGCCGACACCCAGGCCATGATCGACGCCGCGAAAACCCATCGGCACGCCGTGGTGATCGGTGGCGGCCTGCTCGGCCTGGAAGCCGCCAACGGCCTGATGCTGCGGGGCATGCACGTGACCGTGGTGCATATCGGCGAGTGGTTGCTGGAACGGCAACTGGACAAGACCAGCGGCCAGTTGCTGCAATCCGCGCTGGAATCTCGCGGCCTGCATTTTCGCCTGTGCGAGCAGACCCAGGCCTTGCACGACGCGGGCAACGGCCGGGTCGGTTCGGTGCAATTCAAGAACGGCGACATCATCCCCGCCGACCTGGTGGTGATGGCCGCCGGCATCCGCCCCAATACCGAACTGGCGGAGAAATCCGGCATTCCGTGCAGCCGCGGGATTCTGGTCAACGACACACTGCAAACCTACGATCCACGGATCTATGCCATCGGCGAGTGTGCCAGCCACCGCGGCATCGCCTATGGCTTGGTGGCGCCGCTGTTCGAACAGGCCAAGGTCTGCGCCAACCACCTCGCCCAACTCGGTTTTGCCACCTACAAGGGGTCGGTGACCTCGACCAAATTGAAGGTCACCGGTATCGACCTGTTCTCCGCCGGCGACTTCATGGGCGGTGAAGGCACCGAGACCATCACCCTCTCGGACCCGATCGGCGGGGTCTACAAAAAACTGGTGATCAAGGATGACGTGCTGGTCGGCGCCTGCCTGTACGGCGATACGGCAGACGGCGGCTGGTATTTCCGGCAGATCCGTGAGAATCACGTCATCGGCGAGATCCGCGATCACTTGATGTTCGGTGAAAATGCAATTGGTGACGTAGGACATCAGGGCCAGGACAAAGCCATGAGCATGGCCGACACCGCCGAAGTCTGCGGCTGCAACGGTGTGTGCAAGGGCACCATCGTCAAGGCCATTCAGGAACACGGGCTGTTCAGTGTCGACGACGTCAAGAAACACACCAAGGCTGCCAGCTCCTGCGGCTCCTGCGCCGGGCTCGTCGAACAGATCCTGATCAATACCGTGGGCGGCGCGGCGGACGTCAAGCCGAAAAGCGAAAAGGCCATCTGCGGCTGCAGCGATCTCAATCACGGGCAAATCCGCCAGGCCATCCGCGAGCAGCACCTGCTGACCATCGCCGGCACCCTGGGCTACCTGAACTGGCGCACACCCAACGGCTGCGCCACCTGCCGCCCGGCGCTCAACTACTACCTGATTTCCACCTGGCCAGGGGAAGCCAGGGACGATCCGCAATCGCGCCTGATCAACGAACGCGCCCACGCCAACATTCAGAAAGACGGCACCTATTCGGTAGTCCCGCGGATGTGGGGCGGTGTGACCAATCCTTCAGAGCTGCGGCGCATTGCCGACGTCGCCGACAAGTACAACGTGCCGATGGTCAAGGTCACCGGTGGCCAGCGCATCGACTTGCTGGGCATTCGCAAACAAGACCTGCCAGGGGTTTGGAAAGACCTGGACATGCCGTCCGGCCACGCCTACGGCAAATCCATCCGCACGGTGAAAACCTGCGTCGGCAGCGAGTTCTGCCGCTTTGGTACCCAGAACTCCACACAACTTGGCATTGAACTGGAACACGACCTGTTCAACATGTGGTCGCCGCACAAGGTGAAGCTGGCTGTCTCCGGTTGCCCGCGCAACTGTTCGGAAGCCGGTATCAAGGATGTGGGAATTATCGGTGTGGACTCCGGCTGGGAGATGTACATCGGTGGCAACGGCGGGATCAAGACCGAGGTCGCGGAGTTCTTCGTCAAGCTCAAGACCGCCGAAGAAGTGCGCGAATACAACGGTGCATTCCTGCAGCTCTATCGCGAAGAAGCTTTCTACCTCGAACGCACCGTGCACTACCTGCAACGGGTCGGCATGGAACACATCAAGAAAGCCGTGCTGGAAGATCCGGAGCGGCGCAAGGCGCTCAATGATCGCCTGCAATTCTCCCTGTCGTTCGAACAGGACCCGTGGAAGGAGCGCCTGGAACAGCCCCAGCTGAAAAAAGAATTCGACGTCATCCCCGTGAAAAACCTGGAGGTGCTGGCATGAACTGGCTGGATATCTGCGCACTGGAAGAGATCAATGCCCTGGGCTCGCGGATCATCGCCGGGCCAAAGGGAGACATCGCGATTTTTCGTACCAGCGACGACGAAGTGTTCGCCCTTGACGACCGCTGCCCGCATAAGGGCGGCCCGTTGTCCCAAGGCCTGGTCTACGGCAAGCGGGTGGCCTGCCCGTTGCACAACTGGCAAATCGACCTGGAAAGCGGCGAAGCCCTGGCCCCGGACATCGGCTGTGCCCATCACCATCTCGCCCGGGTGGAAAATGGCCGGGTGATGCTGGCCCTGCGGGATGCAGGCTGATGGACCGCCAGATCACTGCATCCACCTGCTGTTACTGCGGGGTCGGCTGCGGCGTGCTGATCGAGCACGACGGCGAGCGCATCCTCGGCGTCAGCGGCGACCCGGCGCACCCGGCCAATTTCGGCAAACTGTGCAGCAAGGGCTCGACCCTGCACCTGACCGGCGACTTGACGGCGCGGGCGCTGTACCCCGAACTGCGCCTCGGTAAAGGCCTGGCCCGTCACCGCACCGATTGGGATACCGCCCTCGATCATGCCACCAGTGTATTTGCCGCAACCATTGCCGAGCATGGCCCGGACAGCGTGGCGTTCTACATTTCCGGGCAGCTGTTGACCGAGGACTACTACGCCTTCAACAAGCTGGCACGTGCCCTGGTAGGCACCAACAACATCGACAGCAATTCGCGCCTGTGCATGTCCTCGGCAGTCGTCGGCTACAAGCGCAGCCTGGGTGCCGACGCCCCGCCGTGCAGCTACGAAGACCTGGAGCTGAGCGATTGCGTGATGATCGTCGGCAGCAACATGGCCTATGCCCACCCGGTGCTGTTTCGCCGGCTGGAAGCCGCCAAATCCCGCCGGCCGCAGATGAAGGTCATCGTCATTGACCCACGTCGTACAGATACCTGCGATCTGGCTGACCTGCACCTGGCGATCTTGCCTGGCACTGATGTCGCCCTGTTCCATGGGATTTTGCATCTGCTGCTGTGGGAAGACTGGATCGATCGTGACTTCATCCGCGACCACACCGAAGGCCTGGCCGAGCTGAAAAACCTGGTGCGTGACTACACGCCGCAAATGGTTTCGCAGCTCTGCGGAATCAGCCTCGGGCAATTGCAGCAATGTGCCGAGTGGATCGGCACGTCACCGAGCTTTCTGTCGCTGTGGTGCATGGGGCTTAACCAGTCCACCGCCGGCAGCGCGAAAAACAGTGCACTGATCAACCTGCACCTGGCCACCGGGCAGATCGGTCGTCCCGGCACCGGACCTTTCTCCCTCACTGGTCAGCCAAATGCCATGGGCGGGCGGGAAACCGGCAGTTTGTCCAACCTGCTGCCCGGCCACCGTGACGCCGCCAATGCACAACACCGTGAGCAAGTGGCGTCCTACTGGGGCGTCGAGCAACTACCGGAAAATCCCGGGCTCAGCGCGATCGAACTGTTCGAGCAAGTGCGCAATGGCAAGATCAAGGCGTTGTGGATCGCCTGTACCAACCCCGCGCAATCCATGCCGGACCAGACAGCCGTGCGCGAAGCCCTGCAAGCCTGCCCGTTCGTGGTGTTGCAGGAAGCCTTCAGCACCACTGAAACCGCGAAGTTCGCCGACCTTCTGCTGCCCGCCGCCAGTTGGGGGGAAAAGGAAGGTTGCGTGACCAACTCCGAGCGGCGCATTTCCCACGTACGCCAGGCAATCGTCGCACCGGGTGAGGCGCGGCCGGACTGGGCAATCACCGTAGATTTCGCACAACGCCTGGAAAAACATCTGCGCCCCGGCCAAACCAGCCTGTTTGAATTTAATAATCCCGCTCAGGTCTTTGACGAATACAAACAACTGACTCGAGGTCGCGACCTGGATCTGTCCGGTATCAGCCATGCACTGCTCGATCGTCTCGGCCCACAGCAGTGGCCCTTCCCTGCGGGTGCCGTTGAAGGCACGGCCCGGCTGTACGTCGACGGGGTATTTGCCACTGCCAATGGGCGCGCGCAGTTCGTGGCCGATGCCTACCGCGCCGCCAAAGAACAACGGGATGCACGCTTCCCGCTGACCCTGATCACCGGCCGCCTGCGCGATCAATGGCACGGCATGAGCCGCACCGGCACCGCCGCGCAGTTGTTCGGCCATGTCAACGAAGCGGAGTTGAGCCTGCACCCGGACGAACTGCGTCGCCATCGCCTGCAGCCGGGGGATCTGGTCAGCCTGAAAAGTCGGCGTGGCGCAGTCATCGTCGCAGTTGCCAGCGATGACAGCGTGCGTCCGGGCCAGGCCTTTTTACCGATGCATTGGGGCGACCGTTTTCTCAAGGGCGGGGTGAACAGCCTCACCCTGCCCGCATTCGATCCTTTGTCGAAACAGCCCGAACTTAAACACAGCGGCATTCGCCTGGATCCGGTGGATCTGCCCTGGAAACTGTTCGCACTGATCGAGGGTGATGTTCAACGGCATTTTGAGACCCTACGGCCGCTTTGTGAGGCGTTTTCCTACGTCAGCCTCAGCCTGGTTGGTCGTGAGCGCCCGGCCCTGCTTATAAGGGCGGCCAATACTTCAGCGCCTGCGGCAGAGCTGCTAAGCGAAATCGATAAAAACCTGGCACTCGATGACGGCCCGGTGCTGGCTTACGACGATCCTCGGCGGGCCATTGGCAAGCGCGTGCGAATCGAAAATGGCCGGATCACTGCCATTCGACTGGCCGGGGAAACCCTTGCCCAGCACTGGTTGCAGGGGTTGTGGCTCGAAGGTCGCGCGGACCAGCAACTGCGGCGCTGGCTGCTTGCGCCGCTGAGCGCACCACCGGGCAACCTCGACGCGCCCGTCAACGCGAACAAGATCCTGTGCAATTGCAAGAACGTCGGCAAGAACGCGATCTGCGCCGGCATCAGCCGTGGCCTGGACTTGCAGGGACTCAAGCAAGAACTGGGTTGCGGCACGCAATGCGGGTCCTGCGTTCCGGAAATCAAACGCCTGCTGGCTGCCACGGCGCAGCCAGTCACCGTCTTCTCGTGAGGAAAACACTATGAGTGCAAAAGTCTGGCTGGTAGGTGCGGGCCCGGGTGATCCGGAGTTGCTCACATTGAAAGCGGTACGCGCCTTGCGCGAGGCAGATGTGGTGCTGATCGATGACCTGGTCAATGTCGCGGTACTCGAGCATTGCCCCGGGGCGCGGATCATCCCGGTGGGCAAGCGCGGCGGCTGCCGCTCCACCCCGCAAGCGTTCATCCATCGCCTGATGCTTCGTTATGCCCGGCAGGGTAAATGCGTGGCACGGCTCAAGGGCGGCGATCCATGCATTTTCGGTCGCGGTGGAGAAGAAGCGCAGTGGTTGCGTGAGCGTGGGGTCGAAGCCGAGTTGGTCAACGGCATCACTGCCGGGCTGGCGGGGGCAACGCAATGCGATATTCCGTTGACTTTGCGCGGCGTCGCCCGTGGTGTCACGCTGGTCACCGCACACACCCAGGACGACAGCCAATTGAACTGGCAGGCACTGGCCCAAGGCGGAACGACGCTGGTGATTTACATGGGAGTGGCCAAGCTCGGTGAAATCCGGGAACAGCTATTGGCCGGCGGCATGGCGACGGATACGCCCGTGGCCATGATTGAAAACGCCTCCTTGCCCCATCAACGGGAATGTCGGAGCACTCTCACAGACATGGATGAAGCTGCCTACAGATTCCAACTGAAAAGCCCTGCCATAATGGTGATCGGTGCAGTGGCAGCCAGTGCAACTCAATCCCTGTGGCAGCATGATTTGCCTGTGATGACGGCAGATCAGTCAGCGTAGTTTCACCCGCTCCACCAAATCGCAGACAAAGAAAAGCCCGGCCTGAGCCGGGCTTTTCAGAGCTGCGAGCTAATTACTTAGCTTGAGCTTCAACCTGCGCTTCTACGCGACGGTTAACAGCGCGACCAGCTTCAGTTTTGTTGTCAGCAACTGGGCGGGATTCGCCGTAGCCAACGGACTGAACGCGGGACGACTCAACACCGTACTGGTTGGTCAGAACTTGCTTAACGGCGTTTGCACGACGCTCGGACAGTTTCTGGTTGTAAGCGTCAGGACCGACGGAGTCAGTGTGACCTTCAACAGTAGTGGTGGTGGATGGGTACTGCTTCATGAAGTCAGCCAGGTTCTTGATGTCGCCGTAGCTGTTTGGCTTGACTACCGACTTGTCGAAGTCGAACTTCACGTCCAGCTCTACACGAACGACTTCAGCAACAGCTGGGCAGCCATCAGCGTCAACAGTTACGTTGGCCGGGGTGTCCGGGCACTTGTCAACGTTGTCGCAAACGCCGTCGTTGTCGCTGTCGGAGCAAACTTCTGGAGCTGGAGCAGCAGCGACAGGCTTGTTGCCGCCACCGAAGTTAACACCCAGACCTACGGACGGGATGTAGTCCCAACGGCCGTTGTCCAGCTTGTAGTCAGCTTCTACGCCAGCACGAGCGTAGACGTTTTCCAGGAAGTAGTACTTCAGGCCAGCGCCAGCAGTCAGGAAAGTCGACTGGTCACGACCGGTGTGGCCGTCAGCGGCTACGTTGGTCATGCTGCCGTGCTTAACACCACCTTGAACGTAAGGACGCAGAGCGTCGCCAGCGTTGTTGAAGTGGTACTGAGCGTTCAGACCAAACTGGTCGCCTTCGATTTTCTGATTGCCAGTACCGTTGTTCGAACGGGTGTAGTCGTCGTTGTTGTAGGTAAAGTTCAACGATACGTCGTCGGTCAAGAAGTAACCGATGGAGGCGCCAGGAGTGTAGCCGTCTTCAACGTTGTTAACGCTGTCGTTGTACTTCTTCCCGTAGTTGAGCTCGCCTTCAACTGCGCCTTGGCCTTGTGCCAATGCGCCGAACGAAGTAGCGGCAATAAGAGTACCAATGGCCAAGCCCAAGGTGTTTTTCAGTTTCATCCGTTAAATCCCCATCTGGTGATTGTGAAGCAGTCCCGCAAACCGGGGGACAACTCGGCGGCAAGTCTAACAGAACTTGCCTACGCGTAAGAGATATTTGCGCTGAACTAAGTTTCAGCAATGCCTGCAAATTTCTCACGCAATTTATCTAGAGCGCGTTTGTACCGCATTTTTGTTGCACTCAAACCCATATGCATGATGTCTGCGATCTCCTGAAACTCCAGCTCTGCGACAAATCGTAGCACCAGAATTTCACGGTCAATCGGGTTCACATACACCAGCCAGCGATCAAGTCCACCTTTTTCCTCAGGTTTCGGCGTCTTTTCTTCGGACGCTTCCTCGAGGGGGTCAAGACTCAATGCGTCCATCAAGCGACGCTTTCGCCGTTCCTTTCGATACTGTGTGATGCACTCGTTGTACGTGATGCTATATAGCCACGTCTTGAACTTCGATTTACCTTCGAAGTTCTTCAGGCCATACAGCACCTTCAACATGACCTCCTGACAGACATCGTCTGCGTCGCGATCGTTCCCAAGATATCGTGCACACACGTTAAATAATGTTCGCTGGTAACGCCGCATCAGTTCTTCATAGGCACGCGTTACGTGAAACAGCTCGGTATGCGAGCGCGCGACCAACTCCTCATCAGAGAGCTCGCGGGGGTCGTAGCGCATGGATAACGATTGGGCTTTATTCAAAACAAGTCGGGCCGACAGTCAGGTCAATGTCCGCCGCAGCCAGCGTGAGCAGGCATTTTGCGGCGGCATACATTAGCAGGGTTTGCCGGGTTAGCGGCTACTCACATGCTGCTCAAGGAGGATCCGATTGGAAAGAGAGACTAGCTCACCCTCATCGGTCAGCAATGTGGTTTTAACCGTGCCGATCTCTTCGATCTGGCCTTCGACCTCGCCAACACGCACTTGTTGCCCAACCTGGTACAGCTCACGCACGTAGATTCCCGCAAGAATCTGGCCGGCAATTTCCCGGCTTCCCAACCCCATGGCCAGCGCTACCGCCAGACCAACGGTTATCAACACAATCACAATCACATGGTTCAGCAGGTCAGTCTTGACCTCCAACTGGCTGATCGCAACCGAAATACTGATTATGATCACCAGGCCCTGGGCAATCCGCCCAAGCCCTGAAGCATAGTCCAGACCCACGCCTTCTGCCGCTCCACGCACCAGACCGTTGGCCAGTTGCGCCAGCAAGACACCTACCAGCAACACCAGCGCCGCGCCAAACACCTTCGGCAAATACAACGCAAGCATGTCCAGCGTAGCTGAAACTCGCTCAAGGCCAAGGGATTCTGCGGCAGAAACCAGAAAAATAAGCAGAACGAACCAATAGACGATCTTGCCGATCAGGGTCGAAATAGGAACTTGCAACCCTGCGCGGGACAGCAACTTGGTCAGGCCGGTGCCACCCATCAAGCGATCAAGGCCCAATTTGGCGAGCAATTTCGACAGCAGGGTGTCGAGCAGCTTGGCCACGACGAAACCCAACAGCAGCACGACCAGTGCGCCGAACAGGTTCGGAATGAAGTTCGCAACCTTGGTCCACAACGCAGTCATTGCAGTGACGAGGCTCTGAGTCCAGAGATCAAGTTCCATATTCAATCAGCCTTATCAGCAGTGCGGGCAGCAGGTTTACGAAGACGGGATACCGGCGCGACATGGGCCGATCCGTTATTGAGGGCGATCATCAGTGCGGGCAACCAGCGCCCCAGCAGACTGAACAAATCACCGGCGCCGACCTGGCGGTTGGCGGTTTTCAGCACACGCCCCAGGCACGCATCGTCGTCCCGGGTAGACGGTGAGGCGTTGAGCATGTCGCGCAAAGACTGTTCAAACGGATCGTGCATACGCACCTCTCGTGATGTCTGTGGGAGACGCGGTCAGAGTTGGTCTGGTCACATGGCTTCCCTCAGACCCAGCGCAAACGTCGGAACAACCACCACTGCCCCAGTGCCACCGAGACCATCATCAGGCAGGCGATCAGAAAACCGTAGGGGCTGGCAGAGAAAGGAATTCCACCGACATTGATCCCCAACAGCCCGGTCAGAAAACTCATCGGCAAAAAGATCCCGGTGATGATCCCGAAGCGGTACATCGTGCGGTTCATACGCACGTTCAAGCGACGGTCCTCAGCCTCCAGGACCAGCCCCACCCGCTCCCGGGTCAATTCCAGCTCTTCAAGATAACGAGTCAGGCTGTTGTTCAATTCGTTCCAGTAATCGCCATCGTCCTCGACGAACCAGGGCAACTTGATCCGCGTCAGTTGACCGAAAATATCCCGCTGCGGAGCAAGAAAGCGCTTCAACGCAGCCGCCCGGCGACGAATCTGCAAAACCGATCCGTGCTCAGGAGTATACCGTTCGTCGGCATCCAGCTTTTCTTCTTCCTCATCGACCACTTCCGAGAGACAGCTGACCAGATCCTGCACCTTGTTGGTGAGGTACTGCGCCATGCAAAGGATGAGTTCGGAGGCAGTTTTCGGCCCCTTGCCCTCGGACAGTTGCACCAACAACTCGTCAGTGGCACGCAACGGACGCAAACGCAGGGAAATGACACGCTGGGCAGAGCCGAAGATCCGCACCGACACCATGTCTTCCGGCTCGGCACCGGGGTTCAGATTGACCCCGCGCAAAAATAGCAGCAGTTCGCTGTCGGAAAGCTGTAAAAGTCGCGGACGAGTGTTTTCTTCGAGTAACAGGTCACAGCTGAATTCGCTCAGACCGCTGGATTTGCGCAACCAGGTCCGGGTTTGCGGATGACTGCGATCCCAGTGCAGCCACAGGCTTTCATGGGCCTGCAGCTGCAAGTCATCGAGTTCAGTCCGGGCAATCGAACGCGCGCCGCCTTTACCGTCCAGCACCAGGGCATGCACCAGCCCCCATTGCGCGTTTTCTTCCTCGAACATCCGCACTCCTTTGGTCGACCAGCGCTTTATTCAGGCATTTGCAGCGGGCTCGGCGAGATGATCACGCCGTTGTTGTCCGCATAGATGTAATGGCCCGGGTGGAAAGTCACGCCGGCGAAGGTCACGGCAACGTTGAGATCGCCGAGCCCGCGCCTGTCGGATTTCCTCGGGTGGCTGGCGAGGGCCTGAACGCCCAGATCGGTCTGTGCGATGATATCGACGTCACGGATGCAACCGTAGATCACCAGCCCTTCCCAACCGTTTTTCGCGGCTTTCTCGGCCAGCATGTCACCCAGCAACGCATGACGCAGGGAACCGCCACCGTCTACCACCAGCACTTTGCCATTCCCCTTGAGCTCGACTTGCTCCTTGACCCGCGAGTTGTCTTCGAAGCACTTGATGGTCACGATTTCGCCACCAAAGGAATCACGGCCGCCGAAATTGCTGAACATCGGTTCCAGCACCTGCACCAGTTCCGGATAGGCATCGCACAGGTCAGGCGTGAGGTAATGGATCATCGAGAAACTCCTGTGAAGAGGAAGACAGCACGAACATCGGTGATGGCTCAGTCACGCATTGTGACCGGAACAGCTCAATGCGTCATATCTTAGCCGCAAGCCGACCGGAGCGAAATGCCCTTGTTAGAGCGTCAGGCTCAGATTGCCGCGACCAAATCCTGTTGCGCGCCCGGCAAAGGTGTCTGCTGATCAGCCAACCAGCGCGTCACCAAAGGCCAGACTTCAGCCTGGGCTGCCTTGCTGACGAGCATTTCCACGTGACCGAAATTGTCGCCGAAGCCCTGCTCGCGCCCCAGGTTGATGAATTGCTTGTGCTCGGAGCCGAACTGCTCGAACAATTTGCGACACGCCCACGCCGGGTCCTGATGATCACCCGCGGCACTGACCGCCAGCACGGGCAACTTGACCTCGGCCAAGCCTGCCCACCAGTCCTTGTCGGCATCACCGAAGCGCCCGAACAGACCAAACCAGCGCATGCTTTCCAGGGCCAGGCCGATAGGCTCGTCCTCCGGACCGCGCTTGAGCCTTGAGCCGGACAACTGGGCAAAGCGCTTGAGAATGAAGCGACCACTCCACTCCACCGGCGGAATCTTCAATGGCCAGTAGGTGCGGCTGACTTGTGTACCGAAAAACGCCGCCGAGGCCACGACCGGCTCACCGATGTACTCGCCACCCAGCGCTGCGGCCAGTGTAGTACCGCCCAGCGAGTGACCGATCCAGTGCGGCACCTGCCCGTTCTGTTCGCGCACGAACGCGCCAATGGCCGGCAGGTCATAGCGCGCGTAGTCGGCGACACGGTTCTTGCGGTAGTCGTGGTTACGCTGGGACAGGCCGTGACCGCGCATTTCCGGAATCCAGACGTCGAACCCCAGGCGAGCCAGGTAAGCGCCCAATCCCAGGCCCTTGGGAGAGAACCAGAACCGGCGATTGGAAAAGCTGCCATGCAGCAGGATCACCGGCACACCACGGGAGGACGACTCATCGGCCATGCCAAGGCGTGTCACAGCCAGTTCGACAGTGAAGTCGGGGCTGTTACCGGGTTTCAATCGATAGACATCTTCGCTCAGATCACCGCGCCGTTCGGCGCTGATCAGGGCGACAGGAAATAGGTTGCTGCTGCTTTGCATAATCTCTTGCACAAAAAAGGGCGGCATCCAGATGGAGCCCGCCCTGCTTGAATCTCAAAGGCAGCGTTCACCGACCACACTGCCAATCATTGCAGGAGCGAGCCTGCTCGCGATGGTCGCCAACGATAACGCGTTCATGCTGAAAAAACGCGCTGTTCTGCAGTCCATCGCGAGCAGGTCGGAACGCCGCACCGTCGCTCCTACAGGATCAAGCCTGCGCCTGACCCTCTGCCAGGAAGAACCAGGTTTCCAGTACGGAGTCCGGGTTCAACGATACGCTTTCAATGCCCTGCTCCATCAGCCACTTGGCCAGGTCCGGGTGGTCCGAAGGACCCTGACCGCAGATGCCGATGTATTTGCCGGCCTTGTTGCACGCGGCAATGGCATTGGCCAACAGCTTCTTCACCGCCGGATTACGCTCGTCGAACAGGTGGGCGATGATGCCGGAGTCACGGTCCAGGCCCAGGGTCAGCTGGGTCAGGTCGTTGGAACCGATGGAGAAACCGTCGAAGAACTCGAGGAACTCTTCAGCCAGGATGGCGTTGGACGGCAGTTCGCACATCATGATCACACGCAGGCCGTTCTGGCCACGGGCCAGACCGTTTTGCGCCAGCAGATCGACCACCTGGCTCGCTTCACCCAGGGTACGGACGAACGGCACCATGATTTCGACGTTGGTCAGGCCCATCTCGTTGCGCACACGCTTCAGAGCGCGGCATTCGAGCTCGAAGCAGTCGCGGAACGATTCGCTGATGTAACGCGAGGCGCCGCGGAAGCCCAGCATCGGGTTCTCTTCTTCCGGCTCGTACAGCTTGCCGCCGATCAGGTTGGCGTATTCGTTGGACTTGAAGTCCGACAGGCGCACGATGACCTTTTTCGGCCAGAACGCAGCCGCCAGGGTGCTGATGCCTTCAACCAGTTTCTCGACATAGAAGCCGACCGGATCGTCGTAACCGGCGATGCGCTTGTCGACGCTGTCCTTGATGTCCTGCGGCAGGCCGTCGTAGTTCAGCAATGCCTTGGGGTGCACGCCGATCATGCGGTTGATGATGAACTCCAGGCGGGCCAGGCCCACACCGGCGTTCGGCAGCTGCGCGAAGTCGAAGGCGCGGTCCGGGTTGCCGACGTTCATCATGATCTTGAACGGCAGCTCCGGCATAGCGTCCACGGAGTTCTTCTTGATGTCGAAGCCCAATTCGCCTTCGAAGATGAAACCGGTGTCGCCTTCAGCGCAGGAAACGGTCACGCCCTGGCCGTCTTTCAACAGCTGGGTGGCGTTGCCGCAACCCACTACCGCAGGAATACCCAGCTCACGGGCGATGATCGCCGCGTGGCAGGTACGGCCACCACGGTTGGTGACGATCGCGCTGGCGCGCTTCATGACCGGTTCCCAATCCGGGTCGGTCATGTCGGAAACCAGTACGTCGCCTGGCTGGACCTTGTCCATCTCGGACACGTCCTTGATGATGCGGACCTTGCCGGCGCCGATGCGCTGGCCAATGGCACGGCCTTCCACCAGCACGGTACCCGTCTCTTTCAACAGGTAGCGTTCCATGACGTTGGCCTGGGTGCGGCTCTTCACGGTTTCCGGACGGGCCTGCACGATGTACAGCTTGCCGTCGTCACCGTCCTTGGCCCACTCGATGTCCATCGGGCACTTGTAGTGCTTCTCGATGATCATCGCCTGCTTGGCCAACTCGCTGACTTCGGCGTCGGTCAGGCAGAAACGTGCGCGTTCAGCCTTGTCCACGTCGACGGTCTTGACCGAACGACCGGCCTTGGCCTCGTCGCCGTAGATCATCTTGATGGCCTTGCTGCCCAGGTTGCGGCGCAGGATGGCCGGACGACCGGCAGCCAGCGTGCCCTTGTGGACGTAGAACTCATCCGGGTTCACCGCGCCTTGTACGACGGTTTCACCCAGGCCGTAGGCGCCGGTGATGAACACCACGTCACGGAAGCCCGATTCGGTATCGAGGGTGAACATCACGCCGGCGGTGCCGGTTTCGGAGCGGACCATGCGCTGCACGCCAGCGGACAGGGCCACCAGCTTGTGGTCGAAGCCCTGATGCACGCGATAGGAAATGGCACGGTCGTTAAACAGCGAGGCGAACACCTCTTTGGCGGCGCGAATGACGTTTTCGACACCACGGATGTTCAGGAAGGTTTCCTGCTGGCCGGCAAAGGATGCGTCCGGCAAGTCTTCGGCGGTGGCGGAAGAACGCACGGCCACGGCCATCTCAGAGTTGCCGGCGGACAGCGTGGCGAACGCGGTACGGATTTCGGCATTCAATTTTTCAGGGAACTCGGCTTCCATGATCCATTTGCGGATCTGGGCACCGGTCTTGGCCAGGGCATTCACGTCATCGACGTCCAGGGCATCGAGCGCATCGTGAATCTGCTGATTCAGGCCGCTCAGTTCCAGGAAATCACGATAAGCCTGAGCGGTTGTGGCGAAGCCGCCGGGCACCGATACACCGGCACCTGCAAGGTTGCTGATCATCTCGCCCAGGGATGCGTTCTTGCCCCCCACATGCTCTACATCATGGACGCCGAGCTTATCGAGGGAAACTACGTACTCTACCAAGGTGATCTCTCCACTAACTGTGTTGGAAAAGCTCAGAAACCGGCTGCTTAAGTGAGCATTTGCCGGTTATATGGCCTGGACCTGGAAAATAAGTGAGAATGCGGGCCAATGGCGGCCGGCAAATCGCGCCTATCATATCCAAGATTCGTCACTAGCTTAAGGCCCAAGGTGCAAATGAAACGATCTGCTTTCTTTATCTCCGATGGTACCGGCATTACCGCCGAAACCCTGGGTCAAAGCCTTCTGGCGCAGTTCGAAAACATTACCTTCAGCAAAGTCACGCGGCCGTACATCGACAACGTGGACAAAGCGCGGGCCATGGTACAACAAATCAACAAAGCCGCCGAAACCGACGGCTTCCGTCCGATTATCTTCGACACCATCGTCAATCAGGACATTCGTGAGATTCTCGCAACCTCGAATGGTTTCATGATCGACATTTTCTCGACGTTCCTGGCGCCGCTTGAACAGGAACTGACCGAGCATTCTTCCTACACCGTGGGCAAGTCCCACTCCATCGGCGCCAACACCAATTACATGGAGCGTATCGAGGCCGTTAACTTCGCCCTCGATAACGACGACGGCGCCCGCACGCACTATTACGATAAGGCCGACCTGATACTAGTGGGCGTGTCGCGATGCGGTAAGACGCCGACGTGCCTGTACATGGCGATGCAGTTCGGCATCCGCGCAGCCAACTACCCGCTGACCGAAGACGACATGGAACGCCTGCAACTGCCTTCCGCCCTGCGCGCCCACCAGCACAAGCTGTTCGGCCTGACCATCGACCCCGACCGCCTCACCGCGATCCGCAACGAGCGCAAGCCCAACAGCCGCTATTCGAGCTACGCCCAGTGCGAGTTCGAAGTGCGTGAGGTCGAGAACCTGTTCCGCCGCGCAAACATCCCGCACATCAACTCCACGCATTTTTCCGTGGAAGAAATCTCCGCGAAGATTCTCGTGGAGAAAGGTGTGGAGCGGCGGTTCAAGTAGCTCTCCGGCGCCTGATCTACTGCTTTCGCGAGCAAGCCCGCTCCCACATTGGATTTCTGTCATACACAAATTTTGTGTTCACAGCAGATCCCCTGTGGGAGCGGGCTTGCTCGCGAAGAACGATAACGCGGTCTCCTAGATCACAAACAAATCCACAAACCGGTTCACCGCTGTCGCTTCAAGCCTCTGCTGATCCTTGCACAGCGCGAAAATCTCCTCGCTGCGCTGCCCCGCGAATCGTGTCAGCAAGTTCGCCCTGAATTTCTCCTCCAGCAACGGAATACCTTCAGCCCGACGCCGACGATGCCCAATCGGGTATTCCACGACGACGTTTTCCGTGCTCGAACCGTCCTTGAAAAACACCTGTACCGCGTTGGCAATCGAGCGTTTATCGGGCTCCAGATACTCACGGGTGAACCGCGACTCCTCAACAATCACCATTTTGTCGCGCAGCACATCGATGATCGGATGCGCCTTGTGAAAATCATCTTCGTAGTACTCGGCAACCAGATTGCCGAAAGCCAGCGGTACAGCAGTCATGTACTGGATGCAGTGATCGCGATCAGCAGCATTGGCCAGTGGGCCGACCTTGGAAATAATGCGAATCGCTGACTCGTGAGTGGTGATGACGATCCTGTCGATTTCATGCAGGCGATTGCGCACCTGCGGGTGCAGGATCACCGCCGCCTCACAGGCCGTTTGTGCATGGAACTCGGCCGGAAAACTGATCTTGAACAACACGTTTTCCATCACATAACTGCCGTACGGTCGCGAGAAACTGAACGCTCGTTTGTCTTCAGGCTTGAGCGCCAGATCATTGTTGGTGTGGCTGAACAATACGTCGTAAAACCCCCACTGCCTGGCACTCAACACACCGGGAATACCCATTTCGCCGCGCATCGCCATGTCCGCCAAACGCACGCCACGACTGGACGCATCCCCCGCCGCCCAGGATTTACGCGAACCGGCATTCGGTGCATGCCGATACGTGCGCAATGCCTGACCGTCAGCAAAGGCGTGAGACAACGCCGACAACAACTGCTCGCGATTGGCCCCCATCAGCTTGGCGGTGACTGCGGCCGAGGCCACTTTCACCAGAATGACGTGATCGAGGCCGACACGGTTGAACGAGTTTTCCAGGGCAATCACGCCTTGAATCTCGTGGGCCATGATCATCGCTTCAAGCACTGTACGCATGGTCAGCGGTGCTACGCCATTCGCCAGGTGCTTTTGTGATAAATGGTCGGCTACCGCGAGAATACCGCCGAGGTTGTCCGACGGATGCCCCCACTCCGCCGCGAGCCATGTGTCGTTGTAGTCGAGCCAGCGCACGATGCAGCCGATGTCCCACGCCGCCTTCACCGGATCGAGTCGATAACTGGTCCCAGGCACCCGGGCGCCAAACGGCACGACAGTGCCTTCTACCACTGGCCCCAAATGCTTGGTGCACTCGGGAAAACGCAGGGCCAGCAGGCCGCAACCCAAGGTATCGATCAGGCAGTTGCGCGCGGTATCCAGCGCCTCAATTGACTCGATCCTGTAGTTGAGGACGTAATCGGCAATGTCCTGCAGGACCTTGTCGTAGTCGGGGCGGTTGTTCAGGTCGACGTTGGCACTCATGTTCGATTCACTCCATGAAGTGGGTCGTTGATGGGACCTCGGCTCAGGAATCTCGGTGTATCACTGCTTTCTTGTTTTGAAATCAGATCAACTGTAGGAGCTGCCGAAGGCTGCGATCTTTTGACTTTGTTTTTTAGAATCAAGATCAAAAGATCGCAGCCTTCGGCAGCTCCTACAGGGTTTGTGTTGGTTAGAAAGAATCACCCGGTACACGAACGTACCCTTCCATCAACACCCGCGCACTGCGGCTCATGATCGCCTTGTTCACGGTCCATTCGCCATTGACCTGGCTGGCCTCGGCGCCGACGCGCAAAGTGCCGGACGGATGGCCGAAGCGCACCGCGTTGCGTTCGATACCGCCTGCCGCGAGGTTAACCAGCGTGCCGGTGATCGCTGCCGCCGTGCCGATTGCCACCGCCGCAGTCCCCATCATCGCGTGGTGCAACTTGCCCATCGACAGCGCACGCACCAGCAGGTCGACATCACCCGCCGCAATGGCTTTGCCACTGGACGATACGTAATCCGCTGGTTTGGCGACGAAGGCCACCTTCGGCGTGTGCTGCCGCTTGGCCGCTTCGTCGACGTTCGAGATCAGGCCCATGCGCAGCGCGCCGTAAGCGCGGATGGTTTCGAACATCAGCAGGGCTTTCGGATCGCCGTTGATGGCGCCTTGCAGCTCAGTGCCTTTGTAGCCGATGTCTTCGGCATTGACGAAAATCGTCGGGATGCCGGCGTTGATCAGGGTCGCCTTGAAGGTGCCGACGCCAGGTACTTCGAGGTCATCCACGAGGTTGCCGGTCGGGAACATCGAACCGCCACCGCCCTCTTCATCCGCTGCCGGATCGAGGAATTCAACCTGTACTTCGGCGGCCGGAAAGGTTACGCCGTCGAGTTCGAAGTCACCGGTTTCCTGCACTTCACCGTTGGTGATCGGCACGTGGGCGATGATGGTCTTGCTGATGTTGGCCTGCCACACGCGAACCACGGCCACGCCGTTGTGCGGGATGCGGCTGGCATCGACCAGACCGTTGCTGACGGCGAACGAACCGACTGCCGCGGTCAGGTTGCCGCAGTTGCCACTCCAGTCCACGAAAGGCTTGTCGATGGAAACCTGGCCGAACAGGTAATCGACGTCGTGATCAGCCTGGGTGCTTTTCGACAGGATCACGGTTTTGCTGGTGCTGGAGGTCGCGCCGCCCATGCCGTCGATTTGCTTGTCGTACGGATCGGGGCTGCCGATCACGCGCAGCAACAAGGCATCGCGGGCCGGGCCTGGAACCTGGGCCGCTTCAGGCAAATCCTTGAGACTGAAAAACACGCCTTTGCTGGTGCCGCCGCGCATGTAGGTGGCGGGAATTTTGATCTGCGGTGCGTGAGCCATGGTGCTCGTTACTCCTAATCCAGAAACAGACATGGGACTCAAAGTCCCATGCCTGTGCAGCGTTTTAGACGGCAACCGCCGATTCTTCGAGGAAGTCCTGGGCGAAGCGTTGCAACACGCCGCCGGCCTCGTAGATCGACACTTCTTCAGCGGTGTCGAGGCGGCAGGTCACCGGCACATCGACGCGCTCGCCGTTCTTGCGATGGATCACCAGCGTCAGCTCGGCACGCGGGGTGCGCTCACCGATGACGTCGTAGGTTTCACTGCCATCAATCGCCAGGGTATGGCGGTTGGTGCCTGGTTTGAACTCCAGCGGCAAGACGCCCATGCCCACCAGGTTGGTGCGGTGAATGCGTTCGAAGCCTTCGGCGGCAATCGCTTCGACACCGGCCAGACGCACGCCTTTTGCTGCCCAGTCGCGGGACGAACCCTGACCGTAGTCGGCACCGGCAATGATGATCAGCGGCTGCTTGCGATCCATGTAGGTCTCGATGGCTTCCCACATGCGCATCACTTTACCTTCCGGCTCGACGCGGGCCAGCGAACCTTGCTTGACCTTGCCGTCTTCCTGAACCATTTCGTTGAACAGTTTCGGGTTGGCGAAGGTCGCACGCTGCGCGGTCAGGTGGTCACCACGGTGAGTCGCGTAAGAGTTGAAGTCCTCTTCCGGCAGGCCCATTTTCGCCAGGTATTCGCCGGCGGCGCTGTCGAGCATGATGGCGTTGGATGGCGACAGGTGATCGGTGGTGATGTTGTCCGGCAGTACCGCCAGCGGGCGCATGCCCTTGAGCGGACGAGCGCCGGCCAGCGCGCCTTCCCAGTACGGCGGACGGCGGATGTAGGTGCTCATTTCACGCCAGTCGTACAGCGGCGCGACTTTCGGGCCGGTGTCTTCGTGGATGGCGAACATCGGGATGTAGACCTGGCGGAACTGCTCAGGTTTGACCGAGGCCTTCACCACCGAGTCGATTTCTTCGTCGCTCGGCCAGATGTCTTTCAGGCGGATTTCCTTGCCGTCGACCACGCCCAGCACGTCTTTTTCGATGTCGAAACGGATGGTGCCGGCGATGGCGTAAGCGACCACCAGTGGCGGCGAAGCGAGGAACGCTTGCTTGGCGTACGGATGAATCCGGCCGTCGAAGTTACGGTTGCCGGACAACACGGCAGTGGCGTACAGGTCGCGGTCGATGATCTCTTGCTGGATCACCGGGTCCAGTGCGCCGGACATGCCGTTGCAGGTGGTGCAGGCAAAGGCCACGACGCCGAAGCCGAGCTTGTCCAGCTCATCGGTCAGGCCGGCTTCGTCGAGGTACAGCGCGACGGTTTTCGAACCCGGTGCCAGGGACGATTTGACCCATGGCTTGCGGGTCAGGCCGAGCTTGTTGGCGTTGCGCGCCAGCAGGCCGGCGGCGATCACGTTGCGCGGGTTGCTGGTGTTGGTGCAGCTGGTGATGGCGGCAATGATCACCGCGCCATCCGGCATCTGGCCAGGCACGTCTTCCCATTGGCCGGAGATGCCTTTGGCCGCCAGATCCGAAACCGCGACACGGGCGTGCGGGTTGCTTGGGCCAGCCATGTTGCGCACCACCGAGGACAGGTCGAAGGTCAGGCCGCGCTCGTATTGCGCGCCCTTCAGGCTGTCGGCCCACAGGCCTGTGGTCTTGGCGTAGTTCTCGACCAACTGCACCTGCTCGTCTTCACGGCCGGTGAGCTTGAGGTAGTCGATGGTCTGCTGGTCGATGTAGAACATCGCCGCGGTGGCGCCGTATTCCGGAGCCATGTTGGAGATGGTCGCGCGGTCGCCAAGGGTCAACCTTGACGCGCCTTCGCCGAAGAACTCCAGCCATGCGCCAACCACTTTTTGCTTGCGCAGGAATTCGGTCAACGCCAGCACCATGTCGGTGGCGGTGATGCCCGGTTGCAGCTTGCCGGTCAGCTCGACGCCAACGCTTTCTGGCAGACGCATCCACGAGGCGCGGCCGAGCATCACGCTTTCGGCTTCCAGGCCACCGACACCAATGGCGATCACGCCCAGCGCATCGACGTGCGGGGTGTGGCTGTCGGTGCCGACGCAGGTGTCAGGGAACGCCACGCCGTCACGCACCTGGATCACCGGAGACATTTTCTCCAGGTTGATCTGGTGCATGATGCCGTTGCCTGGCGGGATCACGTCGACGTTCTTGAACGCCTTCTTGGTCCAGTTGATGAAGTGGAAACGGTCTTCGTTTCGACGGTCTTCGATGGCGCGGTTCTTCTCGAACGCTTCCGGATCGAAGCCACCGCGCTCGACGGCCAGGGAGTGGTCGACGATCAGTTGGGTCGGCACCACCGGGTTGACTTGCGCAGGATCGCCGCCTTGCAGGGCGATGGCGTCACGCAGGCCGGCAAGGTCGACTAAAGCGGTCTGGCCGAGAATGTCGTGGCACACCACGCGGGCCGGGAACCACGGGAAGTCGAGGTCGCGCTTGCGCTCGATGAATTGCTTCAGGGATTCGGTGAGCGTGGCCGGGTCGCAGCGACGCACAAGGTTTTCCGCCAGCACACGGGAGGTGTACGGCAGGGTGTCGTAGGCGCCAGGCTGGATCGCCTCGACTGCCGCGCGGACGTCGAAGTAATCCAGGTGGCTGCCGGGCAGCGATTTGCGGAATTCAGTGTTCATCGGTCAGGACTCGGGTCACGGTAGTTTCAAAAGGTGGGCCTGGCACAGTTCCTGAGCTGACTTCGATCGCCTGTAGGAGCTGCCGCAGGCTGCGATCTTTTGATCTTCAAAAAGCAATATCAAAAGATCGCAGCCTGCGGCAGCTCCTACAGGGTCACCGGTTCATTCAGTGACCTGTGCAGGCATTCCCACCATTCAGCGTTGTTCGATTGGTACGAACTTGCGCTGTTCAACGCCGGTGTACTCGGCGCTTGGACGGATGATGCGGTTGTTGGCTCGTTGTTCGTACACGTGTGCGGCCCAGCCGGTCAGGCGCGAGCAGACGAAGATCGGTGTGAACAACTTGGTCGGGATGCCCATGAAGTGGTACGCCGAGGCATGGTAGAAGTCGGCGTTCGGGAACAGTTTCTTCTGCTCCCACATGGTCTTGTCGATGGCCTCGGACACCGGGAACAACACCTTGTCGCCCACTTCGTCAGCGAGTTTTTTCGACCAGCCCTTGATCACTTCGTTGCGCGGATCGTTGTCCTTATAGATCGCGTGGCCGAAGCCCATGATCTTGTCCTTGCGCTCGAGCATGCCGAGGGTGCCCTTGATCGCGTCTTCCGGCGACGAGAAGCGCTCGATCATTTCCATCGCCGCTTCGTTGGCGCCGCCGTGCAGCGGACCGCGCAGCGAGCCGATGGCCGCGGTGATGCAAGAGTAAAGATCGGACAGGGTCGATGCGCAAACACGCGCGGTGAAGGTCGACGCGTTGAATTCGTGCTCTGCGTAGAGGATCAGTGAAACGTTCATCACCTTGACGTGCAGTTCACTCGGCTTCTTGCCGTGCAGCAGGTGCAGGAAGTGGCCGCCGATGGACTGCTCGTCGCTCACGCAATCGATGCGCTTGCCTTCGTGGCTGAAGCGGTACCAGTAGGTCATGATCGCCGGGAATGCAGCCAGCAGGCGGTCAGTCTTGTCGTGTTGCTCGGAGAAGTCGTTCTCCGGCTCCAGGTTGCCCAGGAACGAGCAACCGGTGCGCATCACGTCCATCGGGTGGGCGTCGGCGGGGATGCGCTCCAGCACTTCCTTGAGCGCCTGCGGCAGGTCACGCAGCTTGCTCAGCTTGGTGATGTAGGCGTTCAGTTGCGCCTTGCTCGGCAGTTCGCCGTACAGCAGCAGGTAGGCCACTTCTTCGAACTGTGCGTCAGCCGCCAGTTCACGAACGTCATAACCACGATAGGTCAGACCGGCACCCGACTGGCCCACGGTGGACAGTGCGGTTTGCCCGGCAACCTGGCCACGGAGCCCGGCGCCACTGAGTACTTTTGCTTCGGCCATTTCTGCCTCCAGTTTCTTGAATTTATTAGGGAGTTATTCGACTTACTTCTTCGCGGCGAACAACGCATCGAGCTTCTGCTCGAAGGTGTGGTAGTCGATGCGATCGTAAAGCTCCATGCGCGTCTGCATGGTGTCGATGACATTCGCCTGCGTGCCATCGCGGCGCAGCGCGGTGTAGACGTTTTCCGCGGCCTTGTTCATGGCGCGGAAGGCCGACAGCGGGTACAGCACCAGCGACACGTCGACAGCGGCGAGTTGCTCGGTGGTGTACAGCGGCGTCGCGCCGAATTCGGTGATGTTGGCCAGGATTGGCGCTTTCACGCGGCTGGCGAACAGCTTGTACATGTCCAGTTCGGTGATGGCTTCCGGGAAAATCATGTCGGCGCCGGCTTCGATGCAGGCAGCGGCGCGATCCAGGGCAGATTCCAGGCCTTCCACCGCCAGGGCGTCGGTACGGGCCATGATCACGAAGCTGTCGTCGGTACGGGCATCGACCGCCGCCTTGATGCGATCGACCATTTCCTGCTGGGTCACGATCTCTTTATTAGGACGGTGGCCGCAACGCTTGGCGCCGACCTGGTCCTCGATGTGAATCGCCGCCGCGCCGAACTTGATCATCGACTTCACGGTACGGGCCACGTTGAAGGCCGAGGAACCGAAACCGGTGTCCACGTCCACCAGCAGCGGCAGGTCGCAGACGTCGGTGATGCGGCGCACGTCGGTCAGCACGTCATCCAGACCGGTGATGCCCAGGTCCGGCAGGCCGAGGGAGCCGGCAGCCACCCCGCCACCCGACAGGTAGATCGCCTTGAAACCGGCGCGCTTGGCCAGCAGCGCGTGGTTGGCGTTGATCGCGCCGACCACTTGCAATGGATGCTCGCTGGCGACCGCATCGCGGAAACGCTGGCCTGGAGTGCTCTTGTTCAAACTCATGACTCACCTCGTTTGGCTGTCGGGTTGGCGCCGTCCTGGTAATGACGGGCGATGTTGCGTTTGGAGGCGCCGATGTGACGGCGCATCAACAACTCGGCCAGTTCACCGTCACGGTCGGCGATGGCGTCGAGAATTCGGTGGTGCTCGGCGAACGCCTGGTGTGGGCGATTGGGCGTGCTGGAAAACTTCATGCGGTACATACGCACCAGTTGATACAGCTCGCCGCAGAGCATTTGCGTCAGGGTGCGGTTACCGCTGCCCTGGATAATCCGGTAGTGGAAGTCGAAATCGCCTTCCTGCTGGTAGTAGCCTCTCCCGGCCTGAAACGCCTCATCGCGCTCGTGGGTTTCCAGGACCCGACGCAGTTCGTCGATTTCTTCGAGACTCATGCGCTCGGCGGCCAGGCGGCAGGCCATGCCTTCCAGGGATTCGCGGATTTCGTATAGCTCAATCAGTTCGGCGTGGTTGAGCGACACCACCCGTGCGCCGACATGCGGCACGCGAACCAGCAGGCGCTGGCCTTCCAGACGGTGGATGGCCTCGCGCAACGGGCCACGGCTGATGCCGTAGGTACGCGCCAGTTCCGGTTCGGAAATTTTGCTGCCCGGCGCGATATCGCCTTTGACGATAGCCGCCTGAATGCGTCGGAAGACGTTCTCGGAAAGCGTCTCCGTATCGTCTTGCGTAGAAACCGGGGGATCGAGTTGATCCAGCATATTGTCGACACCTTGAAAGCCAATGCCGTAAAAACTAACGAATACAGGCGAATCAGTCAAAGGATAAATAGATATTGTCGACAATCTTCTGATAACCGGTTGCACCACAACGAAGCAACCCGTCTATTTATAGCCACCGGCCAGCGCTGGCGCCACCAAACCACCGTGCTAGAATGCCGCCCGCATTTGTTTGTCACATCTGCACTGCCTGTCATAAAACCCTGCCAGGCATACGAGGGAGCTTGCGCAGCGATGCCAGGGCCTTGAATCAAGTCGGACCGCTGCGCACCAGGATTTATGAGACTCAAGCCCTTCCCAAGCTTCCTTTATTTACTTTGCCTGCCCGGCTTCGCAATGGGCGGGGAAAAGACCGTGTATGGCCTCAATGAGTACGCATCGCTCAATGGCATCGACCTGGAAGTGGCGGCCAAACTCGACACCGGGGCGAAAACCGCTTCCCTGAGCGCCCGGGACATCAAACGTTTCAAACGCAATGGCGAATCATGGGTGCGCTTTTACCTGGCCATCGACGCCGCCCATTCGCACCCGATCGAACGCCCGCTGGCCCGTGTCAGCAAGATCAAGCGCCGGGCCGGCGACTACGACCCGGAGGAAGGCAAGAAGTACACCGCCCGCCCGGTGATCGAACTGGATATCTGCATGGGCTCGGCCCTGCGCAGCATCGAAGTGAACCTGACCGACCGCAGCGCTTTCCAATACCCGCTACTGATTGGCTCCGAAGCGCTCAAGCGCTTCGATGCACTGGTCGACCCCAGCCTTAAATATGCTGCCGGCAAACCTGCCTGCACCACCGACGCTCATACCGCCGAGTAATTCAAATGCGCTCTCTTACCCTTCACCTGAAACTGCTGATCGCCATCCTGGTGGTGCTGGGCATTTCAGTTACGGCCTATCAGATCTTCGTGCTGGGCATCCCGGTGACCGAAGACGCCACCGACGACCTGTGGAACATCGACGCCAAGGTCGAGTTCGTCGCCAGCGCCAAGGACCCGGTCAAGATCCAGATGTTCGTGCCTCCGCTGAGCCGCGACTTCGTGAGCCTCAACGAGAGCTTCATCTCCAACAACTACGGCGTGGCGGTGAACCGGGTCGATGGCAACCGCAAGGTCACCTGGTCGGCACGCCGGGCCAAAGGCAACCAGACGCTGTATTACCGCCTGGTGCTGACCAAGCGTTATTCCGGTGAAAAAGCCAAGATCAAAGGCCCGACCTTTCGCGACAGCATGACCATCGAAGGCCCGGAAAAAATCGCCGCCGAAGCCCTGCTCGCACCGATTCGCCAGCACTCGGCCGACGTCGAAACCTTCGTCGGCGAAGCCATCAAGCGCGTCAACAACCCCAACGACGACAACGTGAAACTGCTGCTGGCCGGTGATCCTTCCGCTGCGCACAAGGCAAAAATCGTCGAGTTGCTGCTGTCCATCGCCCACGTGCCAATCGAGAAGGTCCACACCATCCGCCTGGTGGCCGACCAGCCGCAAATGCCGGAACTGTGGCTGCGCAGCTTCAACGGCACCGACTGGCTGTACTTCAACCCGGAAACCGGTGAACAGGGCCTGCCGACCGACCGCCTGCTGTGGTGGAGCGGCGACGAAAACCTGATCACCGTCGATGGCGGCAAGAAAGCCAACGTGACCTTCAGCCTGAACAACAGCGAAATGAACGCCATTCGCCTGGCCAAGCTGACCGACGAAAACACCGACGCCAACTTCCTCGAGTACTCGCTGTACGGCCTGCCACTGCAAACCCAGCAGACCTTCATGATCATGGTGATGATCCCGATCGGCGTGCTGGTGATCCTGATCCTGCGCAACCTGATCGGCATCCAGACCCTGGGCACCTTCACCCCGGTGCTGATCGCCCTGGCCTTCCGCGAAACCCAGCTCGGCTTCGGTATCATGCTGTTTACCATCATCACGGCGCTGGGCCTGTCGCTGCGCTCCTACCTCGAACACCTGAAACTGCAAATGCTGCCCAGGTTGTCGGTGGTGCTGACGTTCGTGGTGGTGCTGATTGCGGCCATCAGCCTGTTCAGCCATAAACTCGGCCTGGAACGCGGCTTGTCGGTGGCGCTGTTCCCGATGGTGATCCTGACCATGACCATCGAACGCCTGTCGATCACCTGGGAAGAACGCGGCGGTGGCCATGCCATGAAAGTGGCGATCGGCACCCTGTTCGCCGCATCCCTGGCGCACCTGATCATGACCGTGCCGGAACTGGTGTACTTCGTGTTCACTTTCCCGGCGATCCTGCTGATCCTGGTGGGCTTCATGCTGGCCATGGGTCGTTATCGCGGTTATCGCCTGACTGAACTCGTGCGTTTCAAGGCCTTCCTGAAAAAGGCTGACGCCTGATGTTCGGCCTCTGGAAGACCTGGAAGGCCCTGGAAGCCCGGGGCATCATGGGGATCAATCGGCGCAACGCAGACTACGTGCTCAAGTACAACAAGCGCAGCCTGTACCCGATCGTCGATGACAAGATCATCACCAAGGAACGCGCCATCGCCGCCGGCATTCATGTGCCGGAACTCTATGGGGTGATTTCCACCGAGAAGGAAATCGACAATCTCGAAGAGATCATCGGCGCACGCAGTGACTTCGTGATCAAGCCGGCCCAGGGCGCTGGCGGTGATGGCATCCTGGTGATCGCCGACCGCTTTGAAGGGCGTTATCGCACGGTGTCCGGCCGGATCATCAGCCATGAGGAAATCGAGCACCAGGTTTCCAGCATCCTGACCGGCCTGTACTCCCTGGGCGGTCACCGCGACCGGGCGCTGATCGAATACCGGGTGATTCCGGATCAGATCTTCAAGAGCATCAGCTATGAAGGCGTGCCGGACATCCGCATCATTGTCTTGATGGGCTACCCGGTGATGGCCATGTTGCGCCTGCCGACGCGCCAGTCCAACGGCAAGGCCAACCTGCACCAGGGCGCCATCGGTGTCGGCGTGGACCTGGCCACCGGCCTGACCCTGCGCGGCACCTGGCTGAACAACATCATCAACAAACACCCGGACACCACCAATGCAGTGGATGGCGTGCAACTGCCCTACTGGGACGGTTTCATGAAGCTCGCCGCCGGTTGTCATGAGTTGTGCGGGCTGGGCTATATCGGTGTCGACATGGTCCTGGACCAGGAAAAAGGCCCGCTGATTCTGGAGCTCAACGCCCGTCCGGGGCTGAATATCCAGATTGCCAATGACTGCGGCCTGACGCTGCGTACGCATGCGGTCGAGGCGCGGCTGGAAGACCTGAAGGCCCGTGGCGTGACCGAAACGGTCGAAGAACGCGTGGCGTTTGTGCAGGAGATGTTTGGGCATATTCCCGCGGTCGAAGGCTGATCCCTGTGGCGAGGGAGCAAGCTCCCTCGCCACAGAGTTACATTTCGGCCGTTACCAATATGCCTCTTTCCGACATCCCTCTAGGACCAAATCCTACAGAGGTCTACAATCGCCACCCCGCCTCGATGGCTGACTTCCCCCGCCCATGTTGACCTGCTCCGTACACCCGCTGCCCTATCGCGCCAACCCCGCCGAATATTTCGCGGCGATTCGCCATGCCCCTGGCGCCGTCCTGCTCGACAGTGGCCGCCCCAGCGCCGACCGCGGTCGCTATGACCTGCTCAGCGCCTGGCCACTGGAACAACTGACGGTATCGCCCGACGAAAGTGGCGACGCTTTCCTGCAACGCCTGCGCGATAACCTGACACGCCTGGGCGAAGCCACTCTGCCAGCACCTTACGAGTTGCCGTTTGCCGGTGGATTGATCGGCTACCTGAGTTACGACTTCGGCCGACATCTGGAGCGCCTGCCGAGCCAGGCCCGTGACGACCTGCAACTGCCTGACGCGCGTTTCGGTTTGTACGGCTGGGCATTGATCAGCGACCACCTGTCGCTGACCAGTCAATTGGTGTTCCACCCGACCCTGCCCGACAGCGAGTGTCAGCGCCTGATCGAGCTGTTCAACCAGCCTGCACCGCAAGAGGTCGCGCCCTTCAAACTGCTCACCCCGATGACTGCCGACTTGAGCGCCGATGAGTATCAACAGGCCATCGAGCACATCCAGCAGTACATTCAGGCCGGCGACTGTTACCAGGTCAATTTCGCCCAACGGTTTCGCGCACCCTGCCAGGGTGATTCGTGGGCCGCTTACTGCGCGCTGCGCGCTGCTTGCCCGACGCCGTTTTCCGGCTTCCAGAGCTTGCCTGATGGCAATGCCGTACTCAGCCTGTCGCCGGAGCGCTTCGTCAAAATCAGCCAGGGCCACGTGGAAACCCGCCCGATCAAGGGCACTCGCCCGCGGGGCCTGACGCCCGGGCAAGATGCCGCGAACGCCGCCGAATTGCTGGCCAGCCCCAAGGACCGCGCGGAAAACCTGATGATTGTCGATCTGCTGCGCAATGACCTCGGTCGCACCTGCCGCACCGGCTCGGTACGGGTGCCGGAACTGTTCAGCCTGGAAAGCTATCCGAACGTGCATCACCTGGTGAGCAGCGTCACCGGTGAACTGGCGGATGAGCGCGACGCTCTGGACCTGATCGCCGGCAGCTTCCCTGGCGGCTCGATTACCGGCGCGCCAAAGATTCGCGCCATGCAGATCATCGACGAACTTGAGCCGACCCGGCGCGGACTGTATTGCGGTTCGTTGTTGTATCTCGATGTGCGCGGCGAGATGGACAGCTCCATCGCCATCCGCAGTTTGCTGGTCAAGGACGGGCAGGTGTGTTGCTGGGGCGGTGGCGGGATTGTCGCGGACTCGGAGTGGCAGGCTGAGTATCAGGAGTCGATCACCAAGGTGAAGGTGTTGCTCGAAACTCTGCAGAACCTCTGAAACCCTACCCCTGTAGGAGCTGTCGAGTGAAACGAGGCTGCGATCTTTCGATTTTTTAAGATCAAGATCAAAAGATCGCAGCCTGCGGCAGCTCCTACAAGCGGTTCGAAGCCTTGATGAACTCCTGCTTCAGCGCTTCGAACGTATGCACCGCCGGGAACTGCGGGAACTGTGCAATCACGTTGTCCGGCGCATGGAACAGAATCCCGGCATCGGCCTCGCCCAGCATGGTGGTGTCGTTGTAGGAATCCCCCGCCGCGATAACCCGGTAGTAGAGGCTCTTGAAGGCCAGGACCGACTGACGCTTGGGATCTTTTTGACGCAGTTGATAGTCAGTGACTCGCCCGGTGTCGTCAGTAATCAGGCGATGGCAGAGCAAGGTCGGGAAGCCCAGTTGGCGCATCAGCGGCTGGGAGAACTCATAGAAGGTGTCCGACAGGATCACCACCTGGAAGCGCTCGCGCAGCCAGTCGACGAACTCGATGGCGCCGTCCAGCGGCTTGAGCGTGGCGATCACTTCCTGGATGTCGGAGAGCTTCAGACCGTGCTCGTCGAGAATCCGCAGGCGCTGCTTCATCAGCACGTCGTAGTCGGGAATGTCCCGGGTGGTGGCCCTGAGGGATTCGATCCCGGTTTTTTCGGCGAAGGCGATCCAGATTTCCGGAACCAGCACACCTTCAAGATCCAGACAGGCAATTTCCACAAGACACTCCCATTTGTATTGATTATTGAGTCGAGCGAGCAAAAAGATTGCCGAACTCTAGCGACTCGGGCCTGCCTGCGCAACGCAGAGGATGCCCCGGCCCGCGCAGCTTTTTGTTACCATCGACCCCATATAGAGCGCCCAGCGCCACTGACCTGTAGGAAGCCGCCCTGATGAGCCCAACGTTCGACGTCGTGGAACTCGCCACGACCTATGCCAACAAGTCCGCCCAGGACATTCTGAAACTCGCATTTGCCGAGTTCGGCGATGACCTGTGGATATCTTTCAGCGGCGCCGAGGATGTGGTGCTGGTGGACATGGCCTGGAAGCTGAACAAGAACGTCAAGGTGTTCAGCCTCGACACCGGCCGCCTGCACCCCGAGACCTACCGCTTCATCGATCAGGTGCGCGAGCACTACAAGATCGACATCGAACTGGTGTCGCCGGACTACACGAAACTTGAACCCTTCGTGAAGGAGAAAGGCCTGTTCAGTTTCTATAAGGATGGCCATGGTGAATGCTGCGGCATCCGCAAGATCGAACCGCTGCGCCGCAAGCTGTCCGGCGTGACGGCCTGGGCCACCGGCCAGCGTCGGGATCAGAGCCCCGGTACTCGCAGCGCCGTCGCGGTGATGGAAATCGACACCGCGTTCTCCACACCGGAACGCACCCTGTACAAGTTCAACCCGCTGGCACAAATGACCAGCGAAGAGATCTGGGGCTACATCCGCATGCTGGAACTGCCGTACAACAGCCTGCACGAACGCGGTTTCATCAGCATCGGCTGCGAACCCTGCACCCGCCCGGTACTGCCGAACCAGCATGAGCGCGAAGGCCGCTGGTGGTGGGAGGAAGCGACGCAGAAGGAATGCGGGCTGCATGCGGGGAATATCATCAGCAAGTCAAAAGCCTGATCCCAAGCCTTGTGAAATCCCCCTCTGTGGGAGCGAGCCTGCTCGCGATGGCCGCTCCCCGGTTTCAAGACTGGCTCAAACAGCACTAAACCTCTGCCCCAACCCCCGCTCGGCAAACTGCTCAATGACGAATTCGACAAACGCCCGGGTCTTGCCGGGCAGCAGTTTGTGTTCGGCGTAATAGATGGAGGTGTAGCCGTCGTCGATGTACCAGTCCGGCAACACCCGCTGCAACCTGCCCGACTCCAGATAGCCCGCGGCAAACGGCATGCTCACCAGCGCAATGCCCAGACCCTGCGCGGCCGTGGCGCAGGCGGCCTCGGAATCGCTCATGGTCATCCGCGCCTTGAGCGTCAACGGACTGTGTTGCTGATTGCGATGGGTCAACTGCCAGGAGCGCACTCGACCGGTTTGCGGCGAACGAATCAGAATCCCGTCATGGTGCTTGAGGTCATCTGGCTCGCTGATCGCCGCATGTGTCGCCAGGTAGTCCTGCGTAGCCACCAACACCCGATGCGCCGGACTCAGTCGGCGTGCAACCACGCCCTGGGGTAATTCGAAGCCACCGCCGATTGCCGCGTCGAAACCCTGCCCGATCAGATCGACCTGGCGATTGTCGAAGTGCCAGTCCGGGTTGATCGCCGGGAATCGTCGCAGAAACTCGCCGAGCATCGGCACAATGTACAGGCAGCCGAATACCGTCCCCATGCTGACTTTCAGGGTGCCCGCCGGCTGCCCTCCGGCGCTGGCGAGATTGGCCACGGCATTCTGGATCGTGTGCAGGCTGCCGCTGACTTCACCAAGAAACAACTGACCGGCTTCCGTCAGGGTCAGGCTGCGAGTACTGCGCTGGAACAATCTGACACCCAGGCGCGCCTCGAGTTTGGCAACGCTCTTGCCCACCGCCGCCGGTGTCAGGCTCAAGCGACGCGCCGCTTCAGCAAAGCTGCCGACCTCGGCACTGCGCACAAAGCATTCGATACTGCTGAAGGTTTCCATAGGCGCCACTATAAACCTTTGGTTTATACAGACTATCGCAATTATGGTCTACACAGCAGGTAATCCTGAATCGATACTAGGCTCCATCAACCGGGACATCTCGCCTCGGGATTTGGAGATCGACATGACTACTCAGAACCTCAGCGGCAAAGTGGCATTGATTCAAGGTGGTTCCCGCGGTATCGGCGCCGCCATCGTCAAGCGCCTGGCCGCTGAAGGCGCGACCGTTGCCTTCACTTATGTCAGTTCCACGGCCAAGGCCGAAGAACTGCAAGACAGCATCACCACCAAGGGCGGCAAGGCCCTGGCCATCAAGGCCGACAGCGCCGACGCCGACGCCATCCGCGGTGCCGTGTCCGCCACGGTAGAAGCCTTCGGTCGCCTGGATATCCTGGTCAACAATGCCGGCGTACTGGCGGTAGCACCACTGGCCGAGTTCAAACTCGAAGACTTCGACCAGACCTTGGCCATCAACGTGCGCAGCGTGTTCATCGCCACCCAGGCCGCCGCCCGGCACATGACCGAGGGTGGTCGCATCATCAACATCGGCAGCACCAACGCCGACCGCATGCCCTTCGCCGGTGGCGGCCCGTACGCCATGAGCAAATCGGCACTGGTCGGCCTGACCAAAGGCCTGGCCCGTGATCTCGGCCCGCAAGGTATCACCATCAATAACGTCCAACCGGGCCCGGTCGACACCGACATGAACCCGGCCGAGGGTGACTTTGCGGAAAGCCTGATCCCGTTGATGGCCGTGGGCCGTTACGGCAAGGCCGAAGAGATTGCCAGCTTCGTCGCCTACCTCGTCAGCCCTGAAGCCGGTTACATCACCGGGGCCAGCCTGACCATCGACGGTGGTTTCGGCGCCTGAAGCGTTAAACGCAAACCCAATGTGGGAGCGGCGGTGCGGCGATCCGACTTGCTCGCGAAAGCGGTGAATCAGACGACATCAATATTGCCTGGCACACCGCCTTCGCGAGCAAGCCCGCTCCCACATTTGCCAGTGTCGACCCGTCTTTTTTTAGCTAGGCCCATTCAAGCGCCGGCAAACCAAATGCATCCGGCACAAACGCCTTCAGCGTACGAAGAATGCCATCGGCATGTGCGTACCTGACGTCGGCCATTGCCGCATCCGGAATCGCAATCGCCGTCATCCCCGCCGCTTTCGCCGCAGTGACACCAAAGGGCGAATCCTCGAATACCAGGCAATCTTGCGGTGCAACACCCAGGCGCCGCGCCGCCGTCAGGAAAATATCCGGTGCCGGTTTGGCCGCGCCTACCTCGGGGTCATCGGCGGTGACAATGAAGTCGAACAAGGCGAACCAGTCGCGATGCAAGGTAGTTTTCTGGCCAAACGACTGGCTCGAGGAACTGGTGCCCACGGCAATGGGAATATTGTTGGCTTTCAAATGCCGTACCAGCTCCTGTGCGCCGGGCATTGCCTGTGCTGTAGGAAAACGCTCGCGCATCAGCGGCTCGCGGATCACCAGGAACTCTTGCGCCGTGATCGGCAAGTCCAGCGCTTGAACCACATAGCGCGCCAGATCGCCCGCGCCCCGGCCAATGATGTTCTGTTTGATGCTCCAGTCGAACGTCCGGCCGTAACGCGCGGCAATGATGGACGTGACTTCGGTGTAGATGCCCTCTGTATCCAGCAACAGACCGTCCATATCGAAAATCACGGCCCTGATCGGGCCGAATGCTTTCAGTGGTGCATTCATCGCATCTGATCCGTTTTCTAAGGCATCCGGGGCAGCTCAGGTACGGCCGATGCCCTATGGATTAAAGGATTCAGCAGCATAGCGAGCGCCGCCGGTCCAGGGCAATGATCAAATCCCGTTCGACGCCCAATGGTCCTCCGCGATTAAGCGAATCGCCCTACAGCAAGCGCCACCTTTCCCGACTTCTTTCCTTGCCGATCCCCCGCAGAGTTTCGCGCTCCACACTCCGCCAAGCGAAAGACAGCAGATGTTCGATCCCCAAGAGGTATTGGCATGCCCCGCCAGCGGCTCCCTGACACTTGGCTCCGGCAGGCATGAACGCCACGAGGACGCCTCCAGACAGGCGAAAAACCCCAACGGCGACAGCGCCGACACCATCGAGCGCACTGCCACCCACAACGGCACAGTGTCGATGGTTACCGGCGAAGGACTGCTGCCCCTGACCGACGGCACCCTCGACGGGATCCTACCCTTCGATTTCACCCGCCTCTACCGCACCAGTGCCGTCGAAATCGACAACGGCCTCGGTTTTGGCTGGAGCAATTCGCTGTCCCAGCACCTGGAACTCCACGGCGAGCAAGTGCTGTGGATCGACCCCGAAAACCGTCGCACGCCGTTTCCACGACCAACGACGGTGCGCCCGGTGATCCACAACAGCCTGTCGCGGGCGACGATTTACCTCGGGGGGAAGCCGGACGAACTGATCCTCGCCCTGGCCGGCGACCGCGCGCGGTTCTACCACTTTCATGACGGCCGGCTCAGCGCGATCAGCGACGCCTACGGCAACCGCCTGACGGTGCAACGGGACCGCTGTGACCGGATCCAGCGCCTGGACAACGGCGCCGACCGCGCCTTATTGCTGCGTTACGACCTCAAGCACCTGGTGGCCGTCGACTACCAGGTGCTTCAGCGCGGCGACCCCGAGGTGAACACCTGGCGCACCGAACAGACCCTGGTCAGTTACCGCTACGACGCCCGCCAGCGCTTGATCGAGGCAACCAACGCCGCAGGTGAAAGCGAACGCTATGACTACGACGAACGGCACGTCATCCTGCAACGGCAACTGGCCGGCGGTGCGAGCTTCTTCTGGGCGTGGGAACGCTCCGGCAAAGCAGTCCGCTGCATCCATCATTGGGCGTCGTTTATGCAGATGGAGGCGCGTTACGCCTGGGACGATCAAGGCGGCGTGACGGTGAACAACGCCGACGGCAGCGAAGAGATTTACGTTCATGACGATCGCGCACGGTTGGTGCGCCAGGTCGGGCCCGACGGCGCAGAGCTGCACAAGGCCTACGACGATCAGGGCCACCTGATCGCCGAGCAGGACGCCCTCGGTGCCGTCACCGAATACCAGTATGACGAAGTCGGCCGGTTGGTCGCGCAGCTTGCGCCCGATGAGACGCCCATGTCCTGTGACTATCGCCACGGTTTCCTGCGCACACTCACCCGTGGTCAGGCGACGTGGACCTGTCAGCGCAATGCCCGGGGTGACATCACTGCCGTCTCCGATCCCGACGGGCAGATCACTCGCTATATCTACGACCCGCAGGGGCGCTTGCTGACAATTCGATTCCCCGACCAGAGCGGTCACCGGTTTGTCTGGAACGCCTTGGGGCAACTGTTGGAGGAGATCTTGCCGGACGGTGCCCTGCGATCCTTTTCCTACGATGTGCTGGGCCGGCGGATTACCCGGCAGGACGAACACGGTACCGTCACCGGCTATGAGTCAGACGCCGCGGGACGACTGATCAGGACCACGCTGCCCACCGGTGCCTGCCGAGCCTATCGCTACAACGCCTATGGCCAGGTCACCGCCGAAACCGACGAACTGGGACGGGTAACCCGTTACGAATACGCCGACGACCTGCACTTGGTCAGCCGTCGGATCAATCCCGACGGCAGCGCACTGAAGTACGGCTACGACCATGCGCAACTGTTGCTCACCGAGATCGAAAACGAGGTCGGCGACACCTATCGGCTGGACTACACGCCCGGCGGATTGATCCGACAGGAAACCGGCTTCGATGGCCGTCGTACCGCGTATGCGTATGACGGTAATGGCCGGTTGCTGGAAAAAACCGAGTTCGGCGACGACGGTTCGCAACTCGTCACACAGTACCAACGTGACAGCACCGGGCGCTTATTGCTAAAGACCCTGCCCGACGGGATCAAGGTCGAGTACCACCACGACAACTGTGGGCGACTGGTTGGCGTCGATGACGGTCAGGACCATCCGCTGGCGTTCGAGTACGACCGCCAGGGCCGGCTGATCACCGAGCATCAGGGTTGGGGCACCCTGCATTACGGCTACGATGCCTGCGGCCGGCTCAAGCGGCTGCGCCTGCCGGACGACTGTGTCCTTGTTTACCACCACGCCAAGGGGGGCGTCCTCACTGCCATCGATCTCAATGGCACGCGCCTGACCAGCCACCGCTTTGTCCGCGGGCGCGAACAGCAACGCCAACAGGGTCTGCTGCTCAGCGATTACGCCTACGACGAGCAGGGCCGCTTGCAGGTCCATACGGTCAGCCAAAAGCAACGACCGCTGTACCACCGCGAGTATGCCTACAGCGCCAAGGGTAATCTGCTGCAGATTGCCGACAGCCGTCAGGGCCAACGCCACTATCAATACGATTCGCTCGACCGCCTGACCGGCGTACGCCACGCCCGCGACCAGTTCGCCGAGAATTTCACCCATGACCCGGCCGACAACCTGCTGATCCACGGCCGTCCGGGCCCGTTCGTGCTCCAGGGCAACCGCCTGCACCGCCATTGCGACAGCCACTACGTCTACGACGCCTTCGGCAACCTGATCCGTGAACGCCGCGGTATGCCGCCCCAGGTCACCCAATACACCTACGACAGCCAGCACCGCCTGATTGGCGTCAACACCCCGGACGGTAAAAGTGTCAGCTACCGCTACGACGCCTTCGGTCGGCGCATCCGCAAAACCGTCGACGGCCAGACCACGCAACTCTTCTGGCAAGGCGACCAGCTCATCGCCGAAAGCGCTCCCTGGCACTACCGCAGCTACGTTTACGAACCCGGCAGCTTCCGCCCGCTGGCGCTGCTCGACGGCAAGGGCCAGGCAGACGTCCGCCCGTTCTACTACCAACTCGACCATCTCGGCACCCCGCAGGAACTGACCAGCTACGATGGCGCCATCGTCTGGTCGACGAAATACACCGCCCACGGCAAACTCCGCGAAGTGAGCGACGGCGAGCGACTCGAACAACCGCTACGGTTCCAGGGGCAATACTTCGACGCAGAGAGCGGCCTTCACTACAACCGCCATCGCTACTACCATCCCGACATCGGTCGCTATCTGACGCAGGATCCGGTCAAGCTGGCCGGTGGGTTGAACCCCTATCGGTACACCCGGAACCCGACGGGGTGGTTGGACCCACTGGGGCTGGGCGGGAATTGTCCGCGGGCGTACAAGCCAGGATGCTCGGCGCCGTATGAGGAAGGAGGGGTAAAAGTTGATGAGGGAGAGCCTGATGCGCCCTCTCCAGAACGTTCAAATAAATACGTGCTTCACGGAGACTCACGGGAGCTCCGGGAAATGTTTTCAACCGGGTTTGAATCCCTCGGACCGACGCCTTAACGAAGCAATCGGCCCCGGGCTGGCTCACTGTCGCTTCGTAATGGCTGGCTCACCCGCGCCATCGTCCCGTTCTTCTGGGTCGGCCTCTATATCATCGTCATCATCGTCGCTCGGAACCTGCTCCACACCTGCATCATCATCGTCCGGCGGTCGTTGGTCGCGGCTCAAGGAGTCGGTAGGCGACGGCAGCGGATACTCCGGTGTTTCATCAACGTCGGGGACTTTTCGATCAGTCTTCATAGCTCACCTCTCGTGTGACCTGAAATGCAGGCCACGACTTGGCGAGGAACGGGCGACGGACGTGTTCGTTCAGCTGGACAACCGGTTAATCAGCCAGCACGGCTCGATCAATCTTCGTCCTCTTCCTCATCGTCAAACTCGATATTTCCCACATCGCCCAAATCATCAGCATCGTTAAGCGGCACCGTCGCATCATCCATCAGCGACCCCGGATCTTCATTGCCGGGATCGTTGATAGACGGCAGTCCGCTCGGGCCCTTTTCTTCCTTGCCTTCGCTTTTCGCAGTCATGGGATGCCTCGCTTAACTAGTGATGCTTTTTGTGGTGCTTGTTCGAGTGTTTATAACCGTTACCGGAATGGGAATGACCGCTGTCACTCCCCAGATCATTGCCGACCGCACCACCGGCTGCACCACCGAGGCCTGCGCCGATGGCCGATCCGGTCGAGCCGCCAAGACTGTTGCCGACCACCGATCCACCCGCCGCGCCCAAACCACCGCCTACCGCCGCTTCGGTGCGACTGCGTTTGGGCGCGGCAATCGCACTGCCGGCCGCTCCGCCGACACCTGCACCAATCGCTGCACCCGTACTGCCGCCCACCTGGCCACCGACAACGTTGCCCAACACCCCACCAAGACCACCGCCTACCGCGGCATCTCCATTACCTCCCGCCAGCGCCACCTGAGAGACCAGCAATCCAAAAACAATCGCAGGCACCATCAATAGCCGAGCATTCAGGCTTCCGTTTTTTTTGCCGTTGGTTTCCGGGTTCATGGCACGCCTCGCATTCTTCCAGGGTATGGAAGATTTGAGTTGCTGCTGCGAGAAACGTTCATAAAAGAAAAAGCCCGGCATCAAGCCGGGCTCTTTTCAAATCCGTATCAGGATCAGTGGCGCTTGTGACCATTGGCCAGGTTGCTGCCTACGCCGCCGCCCAATGCACCGCCCAGGCCTGCACCGATGGTGGCACCGGACTTGCCGCCAAGGCTATTGCCGATCACCGAACCACCGGCCGCGCCGACACCGCCACCGATGGCAGCGCTGGTGCGATGGCCTTTTTTGGCGGCAACTGCGCTGCCCGCCGCACCAGCGACACCCGCACCAATCGCAGCGCCAGTGCTGCCGCCCATCTTCTGGCCGACCACATTACCCAATGCGCCGCCCAAGCCGCCGCCCAGCGCGGCAGTGCCGTCGCCAGCCATTGCACCTTGAGCAACCAGAAGCCCCAGAACCAGAGCGGGCAGTGTTAAACGCATGACATAAACCTCAAAAAATAGGGGTATACAAAAAGGGGGGCGAGATTGAATGCTTTTGCGCGGATAAAGTCCAGCACGCCGGTCCAACTTCGCGATTGGCGACGGTTGGACAGCGTTTACCGAAAAGGTTTTATCGCGGACAAAAAAAAGCCCGCTGGGGAAACGGGCCAGGTGTTGCTTTCTAACGGATGAGTCGAGATTAAGGAGGGCACTGTGAAAAGTTTGTGAAAAATCACCCCCTTCAAAAAAATGTCATAAAACTTATCAGGCATGAAAAACCCCGCTCTTTGACGGGGTCTGCCTCACGCTCGATTACTTCCGGACCGGTGCTGTCACCTTGGGTAAAAATTTGCCCTTCAGTACCCGGCACGCCCTGGTCTTGATTTTGTCGATCTCAGTCTGGTCCTCGCCGAAACTGGCCACATACTGGGTCTGACCACACCGCACGGAGTTGTTGATCGGAAATTCTGCGCCATCGTCCTCGATATATGGATCAGCCATCTCTTCACCCCTTTCAAAACGCGCGATCGACACCGGCAAGCCGTTTGCCTGAAAGAATATCAATCGCCAAGGTTTTTCAGACTAGCCGGTCACTAACGGACCTGCCGTTCTGATTTTCCCGTGACCGACGAATGGCTTCTGACCTTTCACCGCAACTTGACCGCCGTCCCGGTCACAAACACCACGACCATCCCGCCCTTGCCGGCCGGCATGCTGATCTCATAATCAAGCCCGACCACCGCGTCCGCCTGAATCGCCAGCGCCCGCTCCTTGATCTCGTCGGTGGCCTGAATGCGTGCTTCTTTCAATGCTCGCTCCAGTGTCTGGGAGCGCCCGCCGAAAAAGTCGCGCATCCCGGCAAACACGTCACGGACAACGTTGATCCCTTGCACCGACTCGGCGCTGACAATGTCCAGGTAGGCGGTAATTTGCCGGCCTTCGATGGCGTGGGTCGTGGTGATGATCATTGATGCTCCTTCCTGTTCAGATATTCAGCCAACGCATCAAACGCCGGCAAGGTAACGGGATCGTTGGCCGAGTTGCTGGCCACCGGGTGGGATGCGTAGCGGACGATGACCCCTCTCGGCCTTCGGGTCGACGTAGATGCGCTGTCCATGGACACCACGCGCCATGAACACCCCGCCCTCCTCTGAACTTTCAGTTGGATTTCGCCGGTACATCGCTGAAGTCATAGATGCCCTTAAAAAGATTCACGTGGATCCTGGAACAGGTATCCGGGTTTTTTCGGATGTAGACAACGTCATTTTCCACTGGCCCGCAGGTCGTGACCTTGGACGCGTCAGCGAGAACCGCATACCGGATTAAAGGATCAACTTGTGATGAAGCGAGCATGCCGGCTCCCATCAGGGTCCCGATGAAGAAGATCTTCAACCCTGGAACGCGTTCTTCGGCAGACGCGCCAATCGGCACACCAAACAACGCCTTCATCTGCCAACAGACGAGCATGCAAATGCTGATCAACAGCAGTGAAATGGGTACAGATAAAATGACACCACCGATTGTCGAGGCGTACCTGATATTTTCGACTTCAATTCCAGTGGTAGCGTTGATGGTTTTCTCCGCTACGATTTTACAAATGTAAAAAACGATTGCTGTGTAGGCTAGGGAGCTTGGCCATTTCTTTGCAAAAGCACTGATATTCTTGCGGTTGCAAAAAGCAAAATACCCACCACATGAAAATACAGTCGTAAAAATTAAAGCCGTCAGAGTCTCGTGCTCGAGAAACTGCGCAAGCCACACCGCAAAAATCAACACGGCAGCCTTGATCATGCTCTTTATTTCAATGCTCATTCTTGCGCAAAACCCTATTCAAAAACTGTGTCATGCATAGGAAGCAGCATATCGAGGCGCCCTCGCTCTGGCTGTAGGAGAGCTCCGCGAGTTGCGAAGGACCTTACGCTTGCTTCGTTTTGGCTTGGATATCGGCGCGATGATGTATTTGGGGCCGGATTGCGGAGTAGATGGGGCATACGAACGGGAACATGATCCGGCAGCATTTCCCTATCGCTCTTTTTCAGACGCCAAAAACCACAAACCCCCGACTTTCTCCAGGAAAGTCGGGGGTTTGTGTTTACAGAATTTGGCGGTGAAGGAGAGATTCGAACTCTCGATACAGTTTCCTGTATACACACTTTCCAGGCGTGCTCCTTAAGCCACTCGGACACTTCACCGTATCTCTTCAAACAAGTTCTGTCTGTCGAGGCGCGCTAATGTAGTCGAAAGCATTTCCGATGGCAAACATTTTTTTCAGAATTTTCATGCGGTTAACGCGATTCAGCGTTTCCGGTCGTTCCGGGCCATGGCAAACCGGCCAATCTCCGGCTTCATGCCCTCTTCTATATAGAGGGGAATGCGCAGCAGGCACGGCGGGCTACGCCTGGCGGGCGGGCAAAGGGTGACTGGCGGGTCAGTCACGGCGCTTTACCTGGCCTGCGGCGGTGGGTAACGTCTGCCCAACTTAATTGAAAGGAATAGCGTCATGAGTGAGTTGATTTCCTACCATCTCGAAGACGGTATCGCGACCCTGACCCTGAGCAATGGCAAGGTCAATGCCATCTCCCCGGATGTGATTGCCGAGTTCAACGCTGCGCTGGATCGGGCCGTGACCGATCGTGCGGTGGTGATCATTACCGGCCAGCCGGGCATTCTCTCTGGCGGCTATGACCTGAAGGTGATGACGGCCGGCCCCAGGGAAGCCGTGGCACTGGTGACCGCCGGCTCGACCCTGGCCCGCCGCCTGCTGTCGCACCCCTTCCCGGTGATCGTGGCGTGCCCGGGGCATGCGGTGGCCAAGGGCGCGTTCCTGCTGTTGTCGGCCGACTATCGCATCGGCGTAGAAGGCGCGTTCAGCATTGGCCTGAACGAAGTGCAGATTGGCATGACCATGCACCACGCGGGCATCGAGATTGCCCGTGACCGCCTGAACAAAGTGGCGTTGCAGCGCTCGGTGGTCAACGGCGAGATGTTCAATCCACAAGGCGCCGTGGCGGCCGGTTTCCTTGATGTCGTGGTTTCGCCTGAAGAACTGCAAGGCGCGGCATTGGCGGCGGCTCGTCAGTTGAAGAAGATCAACATGACTGCGCACAAGAACACCAAACTGAAAGTGCGCAAAGCGCTTCTGGAGGCCCTGGACAACGCGATCATCCAGGACCAGGAACATTTGGGTTAAGCCCGGATCTGCTGCAACGAAAAACCCGACCGTCGTGTCGGGCTTTTTCATACATGTCCGTGTTAAACGTCTGTAAACGCTCTAGACCGCATCTGACCAAATAGTCGGAAACATCAGCTCAAACATCGGCCACCTCCCACTTTCCTGGGAGCAATTGCCGAATACAGTGCACATCCGTACACTGCGCCACCTTTTGTCCCGGTGGGGCCTGTAGATGCTGTTTTTGTTCCGTATGTCATTGATGGGCCTGCACTTTATCGTGGCGGGCGTGCTGGGAGTGATTCTCGGCCTGTGTCGACCATTCAATCCGGATAACAGCCGCCTGTGCGCACGCCTGTACGCATGGCCGGCCATGTGTATTTTGCGTTTGCGGGTGAAGGCCGAAGTCGGGCCGTTGATGGATAAACCCGACAGTTGCGTGATCATCGCCAATCACCAGTCCAACTATGACCTGTTTGTGTTCGGCAACGTGGTGCCGCGCCGTACCGTGTGCATCGGCAAAAAGAGCCTGAAGTGGGTACCGTTGTTCGGGCAGTTGTTCTGGCTGGCCGGCAATGTACTGATCGACCGTGGCAATGCGCACAAGGCGCGCCAGTCGATGCTGACCACCACCCACACCCTGCAAAACAAAGACACCTCGATCTGGGTTTTCCCGGAAGGCACGCGCAACCTGGGTGAGGACTTGCTGCCCTTCAAGAAAGGCGCCTTTCAGATGGCCATTGCCGCCGGGGTGCCGATTGTCCCGGTGTGTGTCAGCAGTTACGTCAAACACATGCAATTGAACCGCTGGCGCAGCGGGAAAATCCTGATTCGCTCGTTGCCGGCGATCCCCACCGCCGGTTTGAGCCTGGACGACATGCCCCTGCTGATCGCCCAGTGCCGCGAGCAGATGCGTGAATGCATCGAATCGATGGACCGGCAACTGCAAGCCGCCTGAAAAACAAAACCCGCCTGGTGCGGGTTTTCTTTTGCCTGCGCATCTTTGCCCAGAACTCGGCAGATTTAACTGACTCTCAAACACTGCGAGGCTAAGCTGATCCACACTGCCATTGCATTTGCTGCCAATTGAAAGCTGCCATAAGAAGTGAACCACCATCATGGGTAGAGTTGTTGCTGCTGCGGTTTATAGCGCCGGTAAGAGAGTTACCAATATCACCCTTGACGAAGGCGCCGCCTGGGCGGCAAAGCCCGGGCATTTTGTCTGGATCGGCCTTGAGGAGCCGAACGCCGAGGAACTCTACAACCTGCAACGCCAGTTCAACCTGCACGAACTGGCGATTGAAGACGCCCTGGAAAAACACAGCCGACCGAAACTGGAAACCTTCGGCGATGCGCTGTTCATCGTGACGTATTCGCCCATCCGGGATGAAGGCAAACTCAAGTTCATCGAGACGCATATCTTTGCCGGCAATGGCTACATCATTACTGCGCGCAACGGTCACTCGGCATCCTACGCCCATGTCCGTCAACGCTGTGAGGCGCGTCCGCTATTGCTTGAGCACGGGGAAGATTTCGTACTCTATGCCATCCTCGATTTCGTGATCGAAAACTACCAGCCGATGGGCGAAGCCATTCACGCGGAGATCGATGAGCTGGAAGGCAATGTGTTGTGCGGCTCGCTGAATGACTACGACATCCAGAGGCTGCATGGCCTGCGCCGCGATGTGTTGCGCTTGCGTCGTTATGTGGCCCCGATGATCGAGATAGGAGAGGAACTTCAGAGACTGAGCTTCCCGTTCATCGACAAGAACATGCGCCCGTATTTTCGCGATGTGCAGATTCATGTAACGCGGCAGATGGAAGACCTGACGACGCTGGCGGATATTGCCAGCCAGACGATTGAAATCGGGGTGCTGCTGGAAGCCTCGCGCCAGAGCGTGGTGCAACGCAAGTTTGCGGCCTGGGCGGCGATCCTGGCCTTCCCGACGGCGGTGGCGGGGATCTACGGGATGAACTTCCAGAACATGCCGGAGTTGACCTGGCACTACGGGTATTTCGGGGTGCTGGGGTTTATTACGGTGGGTTGTCTGGGGTTGTGGGCGAGTTTCAAGAAATCGGGGTGGCTGTAGGGCTGTGTGTCTACATTGAAAACCGGGGGGACCCATTCGCGAGCAAGCCCGCTCCCACATTGGATCTCTGCAACACCAAAGAACCACTGTGGGAGCGGGCTTGCTCGCGAAGCTTTTAGCTTTTATAACGCTTTGGCTGCTGGCTTGTGCGCGACAAACCGCATCATCCACTCGGCAACCGTGGTGCCATGGTGTTCCTGTTCCAGACTCGCGATACCTTTGGAATAGACCTGCTCACCCAGTGCCTGCTGGCGAATTTCAAGCAGGGCGCGGGAGTAGTCGTGGATGAACTCCGGATGCCCCTGGAAGCACAGCACCTGGTCGTTGATGTGGTAGGCGGCAAACGGGCAGAAATCGCTGGAAGCGATGACCGTGGCGTTCTCCGGCAACGACGTGACCTGGTCCTGGTGGCTGATCAGCAGCGTCAGCTCTTCGCGCACAGGGCTCATCCATGGCGCCTTGGCGGCCAACTTGTAGTTGTGAGTGCCGACGCCCCAGCCTTGGGTCGCACGCTCGCTCTTGCCGCCGAGCAGCAACGCCAGCAACTGGTGACCGAAGCAGACGCCCAGCAACTTGTCGCCGCGCTCGTAGCGGGTCAGCAGATATTTCTTGAGGGTTTCGATCCACGGGTCGGTGCCGAAGGAGTCGGCCTTGCTGCCCGTCACCAGGTAGGCGTCGAACGTCAGGTCGTCGCTTGGGTATTCACCCTGCACCACGTTGTAGACGGTGAACTCGGCGGCAATCGGTTGCTGCGAAAACAGGTGTTTGAACATCTGCCCGTAGCCCTGATATTGGTCAACCAATTCCGGACGCAGGTGGTCGGTTTCCAGAATGCAGATGCGTAACGACATAAAAAATACCTGACACGTGATGGGAATAATGCACACCCCAGAGCCTGCCTTGAAACGCTGTGACAAGGCAAGCCCAGAAATGCATCATCTCCCCCTTAGAACGCCTCCCCTTTGGCGGCCTTCTCCAGCAGCAAGGCGGGTGGCGCGAACCGCTCGCCATACTGCGTGGCCAGATACTGGGCGCGGGCCACAAAGTCCTGCACGCCGTACTGGTTGATGAACTGCAGCGCACCGCCGGTCCAGGCGGCGAAACCGATGCCGAAGATCGAGCCAACGTTGGCATCCGCCGTCGAGGTCAACACCCCCTCCTCCACACAGCGTACGGTTTCGATGGCTTGCACGAACAGCAGGCGATCACGCACGTCCTTGGGCGAAATCTGCCCGTCGGCTTTCTCGAAGCGGGTTTTCAATTCAGGCCACAGGTGTTTCTGGCCGCCCGCCGGATACTCGTAGAAACCTCCGCCGCCAGCCTTGCCCGGACGCTTGAATTCATTGAGCAGCAAGTCAATCACGGAAAATGCCGGGTGTTCTGTCAGCGGTTTGCCTTCTGCTTGCAGGTCCTTGGCGGTTTGCAGGCGGATATGGTTCATCAGGCTGAGGGACACTTCGTCAGAGATCGCCAGCGGCCCTACCGGCATGCCGGCCTTGCGCGCTTCAGTCTCGATCATCGCCGCGCTCACGCCCTCGCCCAGCATGGCGATGCCTTCATTGGTGAAGGTGCCGAACACCCTTGAGGTGAAGAAACCGCGGCTGTCGTTGACCACAATCGGGGTTTTCCTGATTTGCAGGACGTAATCGAAGCCGCGTGCCAGGGTTTCGTCGCTGGTATTGGCGCCCTTGATGATTTCCACCAGCGGCATTTTTTCCACGGGGCTGAAAAAATGCAGGCCGATAAACTTGCTCTGGTCGGGCACGGCACACGCCAGGCCGCTGATCGGCAAGGTCGAGGTATTGGAGGCGATCACCGCGTCCGCGCCGACGACCTTCTGCGCGGCCAACGAGACCTTGGCTTTCAAATCTCGATCCTCGAACACGGCCTCGATGATCAGGTCGCAACCGGCCAGGTCGGCATCGCTTTCGCTGGTTTGAATGCGTGACAGAACGGTGTCGCGTTGCTCGATGCTCATTTGTCCGCGAGCGACCTTCTTGTCCAGCAGCGCCGCCGAATGCGCCTTGCCCTTCTCAGCCGCCGCGAGGCTGATGTCCTTGAGTACCACCTCGATTCCCGCCGATGCACTGACAAACGCGATACCGGCGCCCATCATCCCGGAACCGAGCACGCCGACCTTGCGGGTGATATAAGGCGCAAAACCTTGAGGTCGCGAGCCGCCAGCATTGATTTCGTTGAGCTGGAACCAGAATGTGCCGATCAGGTTCTTCGAGACCTGGCCGGTGGTCAGTTCGGTGAAGTAGCGGGTTTCGATCAGGTGCGCCGTATCGAAATCCACCTGGGCGCCCTCGACCGCCGCGCAGAGGACTTTCTCTGGCGCGGGCATCGTGCCCTGGGTTTTGCTGCGCAGGATCGAGGGTGCAATCGCCAGCATCTGGGCGACTTTCGGGTTTGACGGTGTGCCGCCCGGAATCTGGTAGCCCTTCACGTCCCAGCGCTGCACTGCCGCCGGATTGGCCAGAATCCATTCCCGCGCCTTGGCCAACAGGTCTTCGTGATCGCTTGCCAGCGCATCGATCAACCCCGCCTGCAATGCCTGTTGTGGCCGCACCTTCTTGCCTTCCAGCAGATAAGGCAGGGCTTTTTCCAGGCCGAGCATGCGCACCATGCGCACCACGCCTCCGCCGCCCGGCAGCAGACCGAGGGTGACTTCCGGCAGGCCGAGTTGCACCGACGGGTTGTCCAGCGCCACACGGTGATGACAGGCCAGGCAGATTTCCCAGCCGCCGCCCAATGCAGCGCCATTGATCGCGGCGACCACGGGCTTGCCTAGGGTTTCCAGGGCGCGCAACTGGCCCTTGAGGTTCAGCACCATGTCGTAGAAGGCCTTGGCCTGGGGTTTGCCGACCTTGATCAGTTCGTTGAGGTCGCCGCCAGCGAAAAACGTCTTCTTGGCCGAGGTGATGATCACACCGGCGATGCTGTCTTTGTCGGCCACCAGGCGCGCAACGCAGTCCGCCATGGCCTCGCGGTACACCGCGTTCATGGTATTGGCGCTCTGGCCCGGCATGTCGATGGTCAGGACGACGATCTGGTCCTGGCCTTTTTCGTAACGAATAGCTTCGTTCATAACTGGATTCCTTGAAGTCCGGGCTCAGAGGCGTTCAATGATGGTGGCAATGCCCATGCCGCCGCCGACACACAGGGTCGCGAGGCCATAGCGCAGGCGTCGGGCTTCCAGTTCATCGAGCAGCGTGCCGAGAATGGCGCAACCGGTGGCGCCCAGCGGGTGGCCCATGGCGATTGAACCGCCATTGACATTGACCTTGTCCGGATCGACGGCCATGTCCTTGATGAATTTCAACACCACCGACGCGAACGCCTCGTTGACCTCGAACAGATCGATGTCTTCGACCCGCAGCCCGGCCTTGGCCAACGCCTTGCGGGTCGCTGGCGCGGGGCCGGTAAGCATGATGGTCGGATCGGTGCTGGTGACTGCCGTGGCGACAATCCGCGCCCGGGGCTGCAAGCCCAGAGCCCGCCCCTTGGCTTCGGAGCCGATGAGCATCAGCGCCGCACCATCGACAATCCCGGAGCTGTTGCCGGGGGTGTGAACATGGTTGATCCGCTCGACATGGCTGTAGACCCGCAGCGCGGTGGCATCGAAGCCCATCTGCCCCATCATCTCGAAACTCGGCTTGAGCTTGCCCAGGCCTTCCAGGGTCGAATCGGCGCGGATGAACTCATCGTGATCGAGCAGGATGATGCCGTTCTGGTCCTGCACCGGCACCAGCGATTTGTTGAACGAACCGTCGGCTCGCGCCCGCGCGGCCTTCTGCTGGGAATGCAGCGCATAGGCATCGACATCCTGACGGCTGAAGCCTTCAAGGGTGGCGATCAGGTCGGCACCCACGCCCTGTGGCGTGAAGTGACTGTGCAGGTTGGTCGCCGGGTCCAGCGCCCAGGCCCCGCCATCGCTGCCCATCGGCACCCGGGACATCGACTCGACACCACCGACCACCACCAGGTCTTCGAAGCCTGAACGCACTTTCATCGCGCCGAGGTTCACAGCCTCCAGCCCCGAAGCACAGAACCGGTTGATCTGTACCCCCGCCACGCTGACATCCCAATCGGCCACTTGAGCGGCGGTCTTGGCGATGTCGGAACCTTGATCGCCAACCGGTGTCACGCAGCCGAGCACCACGTCATCGACCTGACTGGTGTCCAGTGCCGTGCGCTGCTGCAGTGCGGTGAGCAAACCGGCCACCAGGTTCACCGGTTTGACGCTGTGCAAGGCGCCATCAGCCTTGCCTTTGCCACGGGGCGTGCGTAACGCGTCGAAAATCAATGCTTGGGTCATGACGTCCTCGAACCGCAGTGCAGGTGGGTAAATACCGAGTGCCCACTCTTGGCCCGAGCCGCGTTTGATTCAATGACCGCAGCGCTCACAGACGTTGACGCTCACGCTCAGACGAACGGTAGTCAGCTACCATTCAGGACACCAAGCTGTCTAGCCAACGGGCGCCAAAGAAGCTGGCAATATGCCTCATGCCTTTTTAAAAGCGAATCGCAAGAACACCATACGAAATGGATCTAAGCCAAGCTTAACGCGGGCTCTAAGGTGAACTTGTACGAAGTTGTCGTCGGGTTTTGCCGAGGCGCTCGTCACTACAGGAAGTGCAACGCGCTGCCATCATGGAGCTATGCGGGCAGGCATCAGGAAATAACAAAAAAGGCGGTCAAGCCATGTTCAAACAATCGAAAGTTCGTCAAGCCGGGCTCATCCTTTTCGCCACCACGCTGTTGTTGATATTGCCGAACCTGACCAAGGTCATCGGCTAGTCGCGTCTAAAAGATACGGCGTCACAGTTTTTGAATTGCCACTCTCAAAATGTGACTGGCCCGCTACCCGGGCCAGCGTGGCTGTGCCAATCTTTGCGGCACCTGCACGACATGGACGGCGATCACTTGAAAATGCTCATTCTGCTTGGGGCCACGCTGTTCGGCTCGCCCCTGTATGCCGCACAACTGAACCTGGAGCTGGGCGCGAACAGTCGCACCTGGCAGACCGAGCAATTGCTCAAGCATCCTCAGGTCCAAACCATCAACATCAGCAACGACGTTTCCTACAAGCGGGACATGAGTTACCGCGCCGTGCCGCTGTCCGCACTGCTGGACGGCATCAAGCCTGAAGACCACCTGCAGGCCGTGGCGCTGGATGGCTTTGCCGCCGAAATGACAGCCGCGCCGTTGCTCAAAACCCAGGGTGCACAGGCGTGGCTGGCGATTGAAGACCCAGCCAAACCCTGGCCACCGCTATCGGAAGGCAAGCCGGGCGCCGGACCGTTCTATCTGGTCTGGAGCAATCCGCAGGCAGGCAATATCAGCCCCGAACAATGGCCGTTCCAGGTGGCAAGCATCAAACGCCTGGCGCCCGTCACCGAGCGCTTCCCTGCCCTGCTGCCCGATCCGGCATTGAAGGCGGATGATCCGGTGAACAAGGGCTTTGCGTTGTTCCAGAAGAACTGCCTGGCCTGCCATCGACTCAATGGCGCCGGGGATGCGCAATTCGGGCCGGACCTGAATATTCCGTACAACCCGACCGAGTACTTCGGCGCGGACTTCCTCAAGCGCTACATTCGCGATCCACAAAGTTTGCGTCAGTGGCCGCAGGCGAAGATGCCCGGGTTCCCGGCCGAGGTGTTGCCGGATGGGGATCTGGGGATGCTGGTGGGGTATTTGCAGCATATGGTTGGGCGCAAGGTTAAGCCCTGACACACGTCCTCGTAGGAGCTGCCGCAGGCTGCGATCTTTTGATCTTTATTATGAAAATCAAAAGATCGCAGCCTGCGGCAGCTCCTACAAGGGTGATCCATCAGATTATTGCTGCTGCACAGAAATCACCGGCACCGGCGTCGGTGAAACCAGCACCTTGGCGTGCATCTGCTCACACCCGCCGCCCCGGCGCATCCCGCGCACCGGGCAGGCATCCAGGTAATCCAGGCCCACCGCCAGTTTCAGGTGCCGCTCCGGTCGCGCCAGTTCGTTGGTCACATCGAAGCTGTACCAGGCGTCATCCAGCCAGGCTTCCGCCCAGGCGTGACTGGCCAGATGTTCGCTGTTCTCGCTGTACAGGTAGCCCGACACATACCGCGCTGGAATGCCCAGGCTGCGGGTGCAGGCGAGAAACGCGTGGGTGTGGTCCTGACACACGCCGGAGCCTCCGGCAAAGGCCTGGGCCGCGCTGGTATCCACTTCCGTGGAGCCCGGCGTGTAGGTCATATGCTGGTTGAGGCCGTGCATCAGATCGATCAGCGCCGTGCGGTCGCGGCGTTGCTTGCATTCCTTCTCGGCAAACGCCCGCAGGGCGGCGTCGGCTTCGGTCAAACGGGTAAAGCGCAGAAACGGCAGTGCCGACTGGCTCTCGTGTTCGGCCTCACGCCATTCGTCGATATCGACCTGGCCACGGGCGCCGATGATGATCGCCTCGTGGGGCTCGTCCATGGTCAGCACATGCAGGATGTTGCCGAACGGATCGAGCTGCGCCCGCACCGGACGCGGCAGGTCGAGCTGCCAGCTGAGCACGTGCTGGCGCTCGCTGTCGTGGGGAGTCAGGCGCAGATACTGGATGCTCGCCCGCACCTTGTCTTCGTAGTGATAGGTGGTCTCGTGGCTAATGGAAAGTCTCATGCGGCCTCCAGATAAGAACTGTGAATCGCGTTACCCAACTGGCGCACCAGCGGGATGAACTCGGTCAGCCAGGCGTGCAGGCCTTCTTCGAGAATTTCATGGATGCCGGTGTAGCGCAGGCGTGCGTCCATTTCCGCCGCCAGGCGTTGTGCGGGACGACCGTTGGCCCCCGGCAATTGCGCGAGGATCTGGTCGATTTCTTCGGTGCAGGCGCGCAGGGATCGCGGTACATCGGCCCGCAGCAACAGCAATTCGGCAACATGCCGGGCGCCGGGGGCGTCGCGGTAGATTTCCGTGTAGGCCTCAAACGACGACAACGCCCGCAACAACGCGCTCCATTGGTAATACGCGTGAGCGGTGCCATCGCTGACCGCTTCGGCCTGGTCGCCGGCCATTTCGTAGCGGGCATCGAGCAGGCGCAAGGTGTTGTCCGCCCGTTCGATAAAGGTCCCCAGACGAATGAAGCGAAACGCATCGTTACGCATGATGGTGCCGTAGGACGCGCCCCGGAACAGGTGGGAACGTTCCTTGATCCACTCGCAGAAACGGCTCATGCCGTAGCGACTTAGGCCTTGTTCGGCGATGCCGCGAATTTCCAGCCAGGTGGCGTTGATGTTTTCCCACATGTCGGCGGTGATGCGCCCACGTACCGCATGGGCGCTGGCACGTGCGGCACCAAGGCAGCTGTAGATACTCGCCGGGTTGGCCGCATCCAGGGCAAAGAAATGCAGCAGGCGTTCGGCATGCAGCTCGCCATGGCGCTCCAGGTAATCGTCCAGGGTGCCGGTGATCAACAGCGGCATGGCCAGTTCGTGCAAACCGTCGCCGCGACCGTCCTGCGGCATCAGCGACAGCGAATAGCTGATATCGAGCATCCGGGCGAGGTTTTCCGCCCGCTCCAGATAACGTGACATCCAATACAGATCCGAGGCAGTTCTACTTAACATGACAGGCTTCCTTTAATCCTCGACCACCCAGGTGTCCTTGGTTCCGCCACCCTGGGAGGAGTTGACCACCAGGGAGCCTTCGCGCAAGGCGACACGGGTCAAGCCGCCGGGCACGACCCGGGTTTCACGACCCGACAGGACAAACGGCCGCAAGTCGATATGGCGTGGCGCAATGCCGTTTTCGACAAAGGTCGGACAGGTCGACAGCGACAGCGTCGGTTGCGCGATATATGCATGGGGCTTGGCGATGATCCGCGCGCGGAAAGCTTCGATTTCCGCCGCCGTCGCCGCCGGCCCCACCAACATTCCGTACCCGCCGGAGCCTTGGGTTTCCTTGACCACCAACTCTGGAAGGTTGGCCAGCACGTGGGAAAGCTCAGAGGGATTACGGCATTGCCACGTAGGAACGTTCTTCAGGATCGGCTCTTCATCGAGATAGAAACGGATCATGTCGGTAACGAACGGGTACACCGACTTGTCGTCCGCCACCCCCGTGCCGATGGCATTAGCCAGCACCACGTTGCCGGAACGGTAGGACGACAGCAGCCCCGGCACGCCGAGCATCGATTCCGGGTTGAATGCCAGCGGGTCGAGGAACGCATCGTCGAGGCGACGGTAGATCACGTCGACGGCTTTCGGCCCGTCGGTGGTTCGCATGTAGACCTTGTCGTCACGCACGAACAGGTCCGCGCCTTCCACCAGCTCCACGCCCATTTCCCGCGCCAGGAACGCATGCTCGAAGAACGCACTGTTGAAGCGCCCCGGCGTCAGCACCACCACGCTCGGGTTATCGATCGGGCTTGAGCTTTTCAGGGTATCGAGCAGCAGGTTCGGGTAGTGGTCGATGGGGGCAATGCGTTGCGCCGCGAACAGCTCGGGGAACAGGCGCATCATCATCTTGCGGTCTTCGAGCATGTAGCTGACGCCGCTCGGTGTTCGCAGATTGTCTTCAAGAACGTAGTAGGTGCCGTCGCCGTCGCGTACCAGGTCGACGCCGGAGATGTGCGAATAGATATCGCGGTGCAGATCCAGCCCTTGCATCGCCAACTGGTACTGCTCGTTGGCCAGCACCTGCTCGGCCGGAATGATGCCGGCCCTGATGATGCGCTGCTCGTGATAAAGGTCGGCGAGGAACATGTTCAACGCCTTGACCCGCTGGATGCACCCGCGCTCGACTATCCGCCATTCGCTGGCGGGGATACTGCGGGGGATGGTGTCGAAGGGAATCAGGCGCTCTGTCCCTTGCTCATCACCGTAGAGCGTGAAAGTAATCCCGGCGCGATGAAACAGCAGATCGGCCTCGCGTCGCCGTTGTGCCAGAAGCTCGTCAGGCGTCTCGGCCAGCCAACGGGCAAACTCCCGATAATGCGGGCGGACCTGGCCGCCGGCATCGTACATCTCATCAAAATAGGTGCGGATCATGCCGTACTCCTTGTCACTCGGACGTCCAGACCTTCGCAAGGCCCGTGCCATCGGCATAAACGCTTAAATTTCAATCAGTTGGGTAATCAACGCGCACGCGCCGCACCAATCCTGTGCGGTAAATGCCCCAACCTGATCGCCCCCGCTTCATTGCAAGGCGTGGTGGTCGCCTATCACCAGCATAGCCAGAGTTGATTTCACTGCCCGGCAACGGATGCGGATAATCCAGGCATTCGCTGAAAAGCTCACCGAACTTCCCTTTTAGCCGCCTGCCCTGGCGGCTTTTTTTTGGTGTCCAGCGCCCACAAATGAAAACGGCCAACCCGAAGGTCAGCCGTCATTGCTGGTTGTCACTGTTCATAAGGTTATGCGAGTCGCCCTCGTACCTCCTGTTTCACACCCCAGCCTTCGATAATGCCGCCCAGAGGCTCGACCACTGCTTCGAAACCCTGTTCGAAGTCGCCGATATCGTCGTAGGTGGCATACATGACCTTGCACAGTTCCAGCGCCCAGGCGCCGTCGTCGCGCACACTGACTTGCGCATCCAGGGATTCACCACGGTGGAAATGACCTGCCGCCCTGCGTGCCCGCTCCTCGTCCGGGAAAATGGCGTAGAACTCGATGGGATGAAACCGGGAAAAGTCAAAACCGCCTTCTTTCATGCGGCGCAGCACACTGCTGCTGATGTCTTCTTGATAGGCTGTGCTCATGAAACGTCCTCCTCAAAACGATGGATAGACTTTCCGTACTCCCTCACCCGCAACCGAACAGCGCGAGCGACGGCAAACGATGTGCCGGCGGGAAACAAGCATGGAGCTGACAAGACCAGACCTTAGCGATTCATTCGCTGATCTCGCTTGCAGAGTAGCCTCAAGATAGAGCCTCTGCCAAGGCCTGGATGTGAATGCGACAGGTATCGTTCAGATTGGAGTAATGTCGAGGATTTGAATGCTGTTCTGCGACTTGAGCTCTTTGACGCTCGCGTCATTGGTCCGCCCTTCCAGATCGTTCAGATCCAGTTCGGCGGCGACAGGAAGAAGCCGGGCCTTGATGAGCTTGGCAGCACGCTCGTAGTCCGGGCGCTCGGTGCACTCAAAGACTTCGTCGATGGTTTCGCCATGATCATCCACGAAAGTGACTTTCCACTTTTGCATTGGTGCCTCCTCGATAAAACCCATGGATGGGCTTACCTCTATCTCGACCTTGTTAGCTGACTAATTGTTCCGCCGAGTCAAACACGTCGACGGATGTGAAAATCACTCTCAACACCCTTTGTAACCCGCCAAGCGCAAACCATGTGGGAGCGGGCTTGCTCGCGAAAGCGGTGTGTCAGCCAGCTTGATTTCAGCTGACCGTCCCTCTTCGCGAGCAAGTCGGATCGCCGCACCGCCGCTCCCACAGGTTTTGTGTTTCAGCCTATCAGTCGTTGCTTGGCTTGTTCACCGCCTGCAGCACGTACTGAGGCAAGGCGAAGGCGCCGATGTGGATTTCAGGATTGTAGTAGCGGGTGACTATGCCGCTGCCCGTGAAGCGCTGTTGCAGGGTTTCGCGGGACAACTTGCGATAAGCGGTATTGGTGGCGCCCCAGGCGAAGGTCATCGAGCCACCGATGTAGGTCGGCACGGCGGCCTGATAGAAGTGCCAGTCCGGGAACAGGCTGCGCAGGCGACCGGCGGTGGTCTTCACTTCTTCGATCTGCATGAATGGCGTGCCGTTCTGGGTCACCAGGATGCCGCCTTCGTTCAGGCAGCGGTGGCAGGCCTGGTAGAAGTTTTCCGAGAACAGTACTTCACCCGGGCCGATCGGGTCGGTGGAGTCGGAAATGATCACGTCGAACTTTTCAGTGGTGGTGGCGACGAAACGCATGCCGTCGTCGATCACCAGGTTCAGGCGTGGATCATCGAACGCGCCCTTGGAGTGATTCGGCAGGAATTCCTTGCACATGTCGACCACGGTGCCGTCGATCTCGACCATGGTGATGTGCTCGACGCTGCGGTGCTTGGCCACTTCACGCAACATGCCGCCGTCACCGCCGCCGATGATCAGCACGCGCTTGGCCGCACCGTGCGCCAGGATCGGCACGTGGGTCAGCATTTCGTGGTAGATGAATTCGTCGGCTTCGGTGGTCTGGATCACGCCGTCCAGCGCCATCACGCGGCCCATGCGCGGATTTTCGAAGATCACCAGGTGCTGGTGCTCGGTGCGCACTTCGTGCAGCAGTTTTTCCATGCGAAAACGCTGGCCGTAGCCTTCGTAGAGGGTTTCCAGGTAGTCGCTGGTCGGGGTGTTGCTCATGGGAAGTGCTCCGATGAATGCGGGTGGCAACGGACGGTTACCCGCCCATGATGGCCAATCGAGTGTCTCGATTGACCGGGAAAGGCGCGCATTCTACGTCGCGGAACATGACAGGTCGAACCCCACTTGTTCGACTTGCCACAATCCTGTGGGAGCGGGCTTGCTCGCGAAGCAGGCAACTCGGTTTGTCGGCGAACCGCGTAATCGTTCTTC
>NZ_CATKPX010000022.1:0-113325 GCF_949767755.1 Pseudomonas sp. IT-P4
CGGCTTCGATGAACTGAAGCAACCTGCTGCCGAAAACTGCGTAACTCATTGTTTACCAAGGAGTTTTCCGTTTCGACTGCGCCGGAAGTGGGGCGAATTATAGGCTTCCAGAATCTGCCGTCAAGCACTGATTCGAGTTTCTACCGATATGTGCAAAAACACTGCTTATATATAGACGCGCCTGCAGGGAATGCGCAGTATATTGCCCAACACAAATAGAAATACCCTTGACACCTATATTTCGGACGATGCCACGCAATGAATGACCAGCCTCGCAGCCTAGCCTCTACCCTGTTCTCGGTTGGGCTGCTGCTCATAGCCATGGCGTCGATCCAGTCCGGAGCTTCCCTGGCCAAAAGCATGTTCTCGGTTGTCGGCCCTCAGGGGACGACAACATTACGACTGATTTTTGCCAGTGTGATCATGATGCTGATACTGCGTCCATGGCGGGCCAAACTCACCGCCAGGTCCCTGCGCACCGTCATCGTCTACGGGATGGCGCTGGGCGGCATGAACTTCCTCTTCTATATGTCGCTGCAAACCGTCCCGCTGGGCATCGCGGTTGCACTTGAATTCACCGGCCCACTGGCGGTGGCGATCTACGCCTCGCGTCGCGCGATCGACTTCTTATGGATCGCCCTGGCTGCCGTCGGCTTACTGTTACTGATACCGACGGGAGAAGCGACCGCCGGCATCGATCTGGTAGGTGCGGGTTATGCCTTGGGTGCCGGAGTCTGCTGGGCACTGTACATTTTGTTCGGGCAAAAAGCCGGGGCCGACAATGGCGTGCAAACCGCCGCGCTGGGCGTAATGATCGCTGCGCTCTTCGTAGCCCCCATCGGTATTGTCCATGCCGGTTCCGCTCTGCTGACTCCATCTTTGATCCCTGTGGCCCTCGGCGTCGCCATCTTGTCCACCGCTCTTCCCTACACCCTGGAGATGGTCGCCCTGACCCGTATGCCGGCCAGAACCTTCGGCACACTGATGAGTATCGAGCCTGCCTTCGGCGCGCTATCTGGCTTGCTGTTCCTTCATGAATACCTCTCGTTGTCACAATGGATGGCAATCATGTGCATCATTCTGGCATCTGTCGGTGCAACCATGACCATGAGCTCTGCCACCAGGCCAGCAGTAGCGGCAGATTGAAAGCAGATATGACACGGCTCTGGTATTTGCCGCTCAATTAGGCCATGTTTAGCCCGCACCCCAGAGTCATGCCATGGACCATTTCAGATAGGGATATCGGTACGCGTCAAGCGAAAGCGAATGCAGCCAGACCCGGGCACAAGATCCGGGGACGCTATAAGGACAGTAATGAAACGATTTTTGATACTGGTCGCCGTACTTGCAATTGCGGGCTGCGCAGCGACCTCGGAAACTCAGATCAAGCACGGTAAGAAAGGGCTACACATCAACTGTTCCGGACTGTCTTCATCCTGGGACAAGTGCTACGCCAGCGCAGCCAACTCCTGCGCCCCCAAGGGATACAAGGTCATCGCCAAATCGGGAGATGCCGTGGAAGAGCCCGGCGATTATCCGTTTGGTCTCAATCCTGCGGGTTATACCAGCCGCAGCATGATTGTCATCTGCAAATAGACAGGGCCGTCGCCTCAGGTTCTCGGACTTGCGATCTGACGGCCGATTTCCTCGTAGCTGGACTTCAGCACAGTGCGCTGGATATCAGGGCTAGCCAGCATGCGCGCTACCACCAGCGCGCCAATACATTGCGACAGAATCGCCCACGCCAGGCTGTCGCTTTGCAGAACACCCGCCCAACGTTCCTGAAGCCGACAAATCCAGTGCTCGGCCTGTTGACGGACCATCAGGCCGGATCGGGCAATTTCCGCCCCCAATGCCGGCAATGCACAACCGGTCTCCGGATTCTCGACGTGAGACATACTCAGGTACTGTTTCAAACAACGCTCAAGCTTGTCACGGTCCTGTCCCTCCCCCAGTCGCGTCAGGCTTTGCCCCAACTCACGCTCGACGATGCTGGCGAACAACTCGTCTTTCGACGAGAAATGGCTATAGAAGGCGCCGCCACTCAAGCCAATCGCTTTCATCAGGCCGTCCACGCCGACCGTTGAAAATCCAGACTTCTTGGCCGATACCGCACTGCTTTCCAGCAGCCTTTGCCTGGTTTCCAGCTTGTGACTGGCCGAATAACGCATTGCCCTTCTCCCTAAATTGCTCGCCTTGACGTCTGTCGAATCATAGCATAACGTTCGTTTAGTTAACGATCGTTTACCAAAATGGATCTACCCATGAATAACAAGAAGGTCGTACTGGTCGTCGGTGCAGGTGATTCCACGGGCGGCGCCATTGCCAAGCGTTTTGCCCAGGAGGGTTTTGTCGCCTGCGTCACCCGCCGCAGTGCGGACAAGCTCCAGCCACTGGTGGATGCCATCAAGGCCGACGGTGGCGAGGCCCACGGTTTCGCCTGCGATGCCCGCAAGGAAGATGATGTGGTAGCACTGGTCGAGCAGATCGAAAACGAGATCGGTCCCATCGAGGCATTTGTCTTCAACATCGGCGCCAATGTACCGTGCAGCATTCTCGAAGAAACCGCCCGCAAGTATTTCAAGATCTGGGAAATGGCCTGTTTTTCCGGTTTTCTCAATGCCCGTGAAGTGGCCAAACGCATGGCCAAGCGCCAGCGAGGCACGATCCTGTTCACCGGTGCCACTGCAGGCCTGCGTGGAGCAGCCGGGTTCGCCGCATTTGCCGGCGCCAAGCACGGCATTCGAGCACTGGCGCAAAGCATGGCCCGAGAGCTCGGCCCGATGAACATTCACGTTGCCCATGTCGTCGTCGACGGCGCCATCGATACCGACTTCATCCGCGACAGCTTCCCCGAGAAATACGCGACCAAGGATCAGGACGGCATTCTCGACCCCGAACACATCGCCGAGAATTACTGGTACCTGCACAGCCAGCCCCGCGACGCCTGGACTTTCGAACTGGACCTGCGCCCCTGGAGCGAACGCTGGTAAGCCCTCCCCCACAACAATAAGCAGAGCGCATCGAACATGAGCAAAACCGTGGAATTCCTTTTTGACCTGGGCAGCCCCACCACTTACCTGGCCTATACCCAGCTACCGACAATCTGTGAGCAAACCGACAGCCAACTGATCTACATCCCGATCCTGCTCGGCGGCGTGTTCAAGGCCACCGGCAACGCCTCCCCGGCGACCATTCCTGCCAAGGGCCGCCACATGATTCAGGACCTCGACCGTTATGCCCGGCGCTACGGCGTACCACTGAAGTTCAATCCGCATTTCCCGATCAACACCCTGATGCTGATGCGTGCCGTGACCGGCATTCAGTTGCACCACCCCGAGCGTTTTGTCGCCTTCATTGACTGCCTGTTCAACGCCCTGTGGGTCGACGGCCGCAACCTCAATGACCCGGCCACCGTGGCGGCGGTGCTGAGCGACAACGGTTTCGATCCCAACGAGGTGCTGGCATTGACCGCCGACGAAACAGTCAAGGCAACGCTCAAGGACAACACCGAGAAAGCGGTGCAGCGCGGCGTATTCGGCGTACCAAGCATGTTTGTCGATGACCAGCTGTATTTCGGCCAGGATCGACTGGACTTCGTGCTCGAAGCCCTGATTTAAATCTCGACCACCAACCGCCCCTTTGCCTCTCCTGACAAGAGCAGTACATGGGCGGCTTCTGCGGATTCCAGCGTGAACGAGTGCGGGTCAAGCAACGGCGCGAGCTTGCCCGCCTCAATCAACCGCGCCGCCTCGTGCAGAATCTCGCCGTGATGCTCACGCCCCTTGCCGGTCAGGAGCGGCAGCAAAGTGAAGACACCGGAGTATGTCGCTCCCCGAAAGGAAAGCGGTGCCAGGCTGTGCTGACCCCACCCCAGGCAACTGAGCACATGGCCGTGATACATCCGTGCCGCCTTGAATGACGCATCCAGCGTTTCACCCCCCACTGTGTCATAAACAATGTCGAAGCCCTCACCGGCCGTATGCTCAGCCATATAGTCTTCAACCGAAGACTTGCGGTAATCGATAAACGTCGCGCCGAACCCTTCGATAATCGACTGCTGCCCGGCAGAGCCCGTAGCAAAAACTTCTGCGCCAAAAGCGCGGGCGATTTGCACCGCGACATGGCCAACACCACCGGCACCACCATGGATCAATACCTTTTGCCCGGGCCGAACGCGAGCCCGGTCGACCAGACCTTCCCAAGCGGTGATCAGCACCAGCGGCAAACCGGCAGCCTCACGCATGCTCAAGTTGTGTGGTTTGCGAGCCAACAGTCGCGCGTCGACCACCGCGTACTCGGCCAATGAACCTTGAATACCGCCAATACCAGTGGCCATCGCATACACGTCATCTCCCGGCAGCCAGCCGCTGACGCCCTCCCCCAACGCCGCTACGGTTCCGGCCAGATCCATCCCCACTATCGCCGGCAATGGTTGAGCCGCATGGGTCGCCTGCCCGGAGCGGATTTTGCCGTCCAGCGGATTGACACCGCTGGCCCTGATCCTGACCAGTACCTGCCCCGCCTGCGGCACGGGCCGTGCAATGGAAACCAGACGTAACGGCGCATTGGCCGAGTCAACCATCAGAGCGCGCATATTCAGTAAGTCAGTCATTTCGCCATGTCCCATCAGTAGTGAATGCAGGACTGATTTTGTCTTGCTCAATTCATGCCGATAAGACGCCATGCCGCTATAGTGATCATTCCATTACGGCATCAATGAGCGATCCCGTGGACAAACTCAATGCAATGGCGATTTTCGTGCGGGTGGTCGAACGGGGCAGTTTTTCCGCCGTTGCCCGGGAGTTGCAGACCAGCCAGCCGACCATCAGCAAAGTGTTGCAAGCACTGGAAGCCCGATTGGGCGGAAAGCTGATTACCCGCAGTACCCGCAAGTTGTCCCTGACGGACGAAGGTCAGCGGTACTACAACGAATGCAGACTCATCCTCGCCGCCGTGGACGCGGCGGAACATAGCTTTCAATCCGGTCGGGAAAGGGCCACCGGACCGTTGAAAATCGGCTCGTCGGTCAGTTTCGGACGCTTGCAGATCGCCCCCCGCTTGCCGGACTTTCTCAAACACTACCCTGACGTACAGATCGACCTGCAACTGAGCGATCAAAACCAGGATCTGGTCAGCGAAGGGCTGGACGTGACGTTCAGGATCGGAGCCCTGAACGACAGTGGCCTGATTGCTCGCCTTGTCGGCAATACCCACCGTGTCACCGTCGCATCACCTGACTACCTCAGGCAAAACGGTCAACCGCAAACACCGGAGGAACTGGGCAGGCACAACTGCCTGATGTTCAACCTGTTGAGCAGTCAAAACCTGTGGCTGTACACAAAAGACACCCAACGCCACGAAGTGCGGATCAAGGGCAATGCGCAGAGCAACAATTCCGAGGCGATCCGCGAAATGGTGCTGGGGGGATTGGGGATTGCACTGTCACCGATATGGCTATTCAGCGAGGACCTGAGCGCCGGCCGGGTGAGCGCGATTTTGCAGGACTACAGTACGTTGTCGCTGCCAATTTATGCCGTATCCCCGGCGAATCGTCGCCAATCCGCCAGGGTCAAAGCCTTTGTCGACTATATGGCTCAGGCGCTGGATAAAGCGCCTGAGCTGCACATAAACAAATAGCTATAGCAGCAAACCGATCAGATAGCCGCAGTACGAGTGTTCAGCCACTCAAGTGCAGCACCTTCGACCAACGGACTCAGGCGCTCGCGCACTTCGGCGTGGTAGGCGTTGAACCACTGCTTTTCCTCGTCCGACAGCAGAGAGATTTCCAGGCAGCGAGTATCGATCGGGCACAGGGTCAGGGTTTCGAACTTGAGGAACTCGCCGAATTCGCTTTTGCCTGCCTCACGGTTCATCGCCAGGTTTTCGATCCGCACACCCCAACGACCCGGACGATAGGTGCCCGGTTCAATGGACGTGATCATGCCGGGTTGCATAGCGGTTTGCGGTGCAGGTGCGGCCTGATAAGCGATGACTTGCGGACCTTCGTGGACGTTCAGGAAGTAACCGACGCCATGACCGGTGCCGTGACCGTAGTCGACACTTTCCGCCCAGATGGGCGCACGGGCGATGGCATCGAGCAGCGGTGACAGGATGCCTTTCGGGAACTGCGCGCGGGACAATGCAATCACGCCCTTGAGCACACGGGTGCAATCGCGCTTTTGCTCATCGGTCGGCGTGCCCACCGCAACCATGCGCGTGATGTCGGTGGTACCGCCCAGGTACTGGCCGCCGGAGTCGATCAGCAACAGGCCGTCCCCTTCGATCACCGCGTGTTCTTCTTCGGTGGCATGGTAGTGCGGCATCGCGCCATTGGCGTTGAACGCGGCAATGGTGTTGAAACTCAGCGACACATAATCCGGACGGCGCTCACGGGCGGCGGTGAGTTTTTCGTCAATGGTCAGTTCGGTAATGCGCTCGCGCCCCAGCGCCGAGTCCAGCCAGGCGAAGAATTCGCACAGCGCTGCGCCGTCCTGCTCCATGGCCTGACGGATGTGTTCGGCATCGGCCAGGCTCTTTTGCGATTTGGCCAGGGTAGTCGGGTTCAGGCCTTCGATCAGCTTCACCCCGCTGTCGAGGTTATCCAGCAACCCCGCTGTGACCCGCGCTGGGTCGACCTGCACGCTCGCGCCGCTCGGCACGGCACGCAGTGCAGCAGCGACTTCGCTGTAATCGCGCAAGGTCACACCGTCCTGTTCGAGGATGGCACGCAGCTCGGCGCTGACTTTGCTCAAGGCGACAAACAGCGTGGCCTGTTGCTGATTGATCAAGGCGAAAGAAACAAACACCGGGTTGAACGACACGTCGCCACCGCGCAGGTTAAACAGCCAGGCGATGTCATCGAGGGTGGCGATGAAATGCCAGTCGGCACCCCGTGCCTGAAGGGTTTCACGCAGTTTGGCAAGTTTTTCGCCACGGCTGACGGTCGCCTGTGGAGGCAAGTGCTGATAGATCGGTTCGTCCGGCAGCCCTGGACGGTCGGTCCAGACGCCGCTCAGCAGGTCGATGTCGGTGCGCAGGCGAGCGCCGCGCTCTTCAAGCCTGGTGCCCAGGGTCCGTGCCGATGCCACCGCCATGACCGCGCCATCGACCGCGACAACGCCCCCCTCGGGGGTTTGCTCGGCCAGCCACTCCAGTGGCCCGGGCTGACCCGGTTGCAGCTTGACCAGTTCAATGCCGCTGCCCTTGAGTTCCTTGGTCGCCTGCTCCCAATAACGGCTGTCGGCCCAGACGCCGGCAAAGTCCGGGGTCACGATCAGGGTGCCGACCGAACCATGGAAACCCGACAACCACTGGCGCCCCTGCCAGTAACCCGGCAAGTATTCGGACAAGTGCGGGTCGGCCGACGGCACCAGCAAGGCGTGAATGCCCTCCCGGCTCATCAGTTCGCGGGTTTGCGCCAGGCGCTGGGGCACCGATCCATTGATCGAAAGCTGCGTATTCATCGTGTCTCCTGCTAACCACGTCATCATTATTGTTGAGTGCCGATCAACGTCGGCGCTTCGTTGCCCTATTGCCAGAAAGCCGGAGCACTGACGCAGGCTGCCTTGATCAGTTGAACCGCCTGGTCGATGTCCTGCTCGGTGGTGAAACGCCCGAGGCTCAAGCGGATGGTGCGACTGGCGGAGCGGGCATCGTGCCCCAGGGCCAGCAGTACATGGGATGGGGTATTGCTCGCGGAATTGCAGGCCGAGGTCGCGGAAAACGCGATCGAGGCCAGTAACGCCGCCGGGTTGAACTCGCCCTCGTCGAAGGTCAGGCTCAAGGTATGGGGAATACGCCGGGTCGGGCTGCCGTTGAGACGTATGCCGGGAATGCTCCGCAATTGCTCGAGCAAGCGTTCACGCAAGCGCACGATGGTAGCTTTCTCTTCATCGAACGCAGCCGCTGCCAGTGCAAAGGCCGCGCCCATGGCCACGATCTGATGGGTCGCCAGCGTGCCGGAGCGTAAACCGCCCTCATGCCCGCCGCCATGGATCTGCGCCTGCAAACGCTGTTGTGCACGCGGACCGACGTACAACGCGCCGATGCCCTTGGGGCCGTAGAGCTTGTGCGCGGAAAACGACATCAGATCCACCGGCCACTGCGCGAGATCGATCGCCACTTTGCCCGCGCCCTGTGCGGCGTCGACATGGAACAACGCCCCGCGATCACGCACGACCTGACCGATGGCGGGAATGTCGTTCAGGGTGCCCAGTTCGTTGTTGACCAGCATCAGCGACACCAGGAAGGTGTCCTCGCGCATGGCTTCGCTGACCGCTTGCGCCGTGATCAGGCCCTCGGCGTCCGGCACCAGGTAGGTCACCGCGACTCCGGCCTCCTGCAGTTGCCGGGCGGTATCGAGAATGGCCTTGTGTTCGATCTGGCTGGTGATGATATGGCCGCCGCCAGTGCCGCGGGCCTGGGTCACGCCTTTGAGCGCGAGATTGTTGGATTCGGTGGCGCCGGAGGTCCAGACGATCTGCCCGGGCGTCGCGCCGACCAGTTCGGCGACCTGGCGTCGCGCCTGTTCGACCGATTGCCGGGCCTGCTGGCCGAAGACGTGGGAGCTGGAGGCCGGGTTGCCGAAATTGCCGGTAAAACCCAGACACTCGACCATCACCTTGATGACCCGCTCATCCACCGGCGTGGTGGCGGCGTAATCGAAATACAACGGACGTTTATTCATAAAAAGACTCGCAGAGCGTGTTCCGGGATCAGGAAGCTCGTGACTGCAAACGGCAAAGCGCAGCCTCGTGAGCTGCGCGCTGTTTTCAGAACGCTACCAATACCTGATCGGATGCCGTTAAAGAAGAATTACTTCATTTAAAAGTGCGTAGGAACGCTCCTGAAAAGTCAGCTTAACAGGCATCGGGCAACCGGTTGAAGCAATGCGTCAGCTAAAGCTTTCAAGCAACAGCGGATACAGCGAACCCACGAGCAGCGCGGCCATGCCCCAATTGAACAGGCGCAACCAGCGACGATCCTTCAGAACATTGCGCAACAGCGTGCCGCACGCGGCCCAGACACCGACACTCGGCAGGTTGATGATCGCAAAGACGGCCGCGATCACGATCACATTCGTGAAATAACCCTGCATCGGCGTGTAGGTGCTGATGGCGCCAATGGCCATGATCCAGGCCTTGGGATTGACCCACTGGAACGCGGCGGCGCCCAGATAGCTGATCGGTTTCGCCTCGCCCTGCTGATTCTCCGACATGGGTCCGGAATGGGCGATTTTCCACGCCAGATAAAGTAAATACGCCGCCCCCGCATAACGCAGCACGGTGTAGAGCAAAGGGTAAGTCTGGAACACCGCGCCAAGGCCAAAGCCGACCGCCACCACCAGTACAAAGAAGCCACAAGTGATGCCGAGCATGTGCGGAATCGTGCGGTTGAAGCCGAAGTTCACCCCGGAGGCCAGCAACATGGTGTTGTTCGGGCCGGGTGTGATCGAGGTAACGAGGGCAAACAGGGCGAAGCCCAGCAGCAGGTCGAGAGAGAGCGTCATGGGTGGCAGTCCGTCAGGGTCGGTCAGGTATTGACCCTATCGCACCCCTTGGGCGAAACCCATGGACAGTTGCGCGAAACTTGGAGCAGTACAGTTTTGCCTCAGCTTGGACGACCGTGAGGCTGTACAGACCGCTCGGCGTTCATTTCACCGTGGTTGTCGAAGTTGAACGACTTTTGCGGCTGGCCGAGCAGTTCGGCTTTTTTCGCGTGGTATTCGTCGAAGGACAACCCACGGCGGTTCAGCGCCTCCAGTGCCAGTTCCTTGCTTTCTTCAGCCGTGTAAGGCCGAAGCTCAGGGGAAACATGGCTGGCACATCCGGCGAGTACGGAGACGGCGAGCATCAGCAAAGCAGCAATCATCGGTTTCATTTCTGGCGTCCTGGCGACTGGGTTCGAAGCAATGAACACAGGCTACCCGCGCCTCCCGGACAGCAGAAATCAACGCTTTCAATAGTGGCTATCAAGAAATGGCGATCATTGTCGATGTGCCGGGAGAACGCGGGCCGGACGCGCACTGGTTGGAGCCGACTTGATGGCAATTGTGTGGCGCTGCTGCTCGTCGGGCACTCGGTGGGTGCGAAAGAGGCTGGCCTATATTTATTCGGTCGTACAACGACACAGGTACTTTCCATTCACAAAACAACAACAGGGAGATCCATCATGAGCGTCAAACCCATTCCAGAGGGGTATCACAGCGTCACCCCCTATCTGGGCATCAACAAAGCCGCCGAAGCCATCGCTTTCTACAAAAAAGCCTTCGGCGCCATTGAAATCATGCGCCTGGACACGCCCGATGGCGGTGTCGGCCACGCGGAACTGCGCATCGGCGATTGCCCGATCATGTTGGGCACACCGTGTGATCAGGGGCCGCTGAGCAACCCGGACAATTCGCCGTCCGTGGGTCTGCATTTGTATGTGACAGATGTCGACAAGTCCTACAAACAGGCGATCGATGCCGGTGCAACCGTTGTATCGGAGGTCAAGGATCAGTTTTACGGCGACCGTTCAGGGACCTTGAAGGATCCCTACGGGCACCTGTGGTTCCTGGCCACGCACAAGGAAGACCTGACCCAGGAGCAGATCGAGCAACGGGCCAAGGAGATGTTCGCCCAGAGTTGAAATCCCTGGTGATGGAGCGGGCCTCTTCGCGAGCAGGCTCGCTCCCACAAGGGCCCCGCCTTCAGCAGCACCGCCGACTTGCTGATCACTTGCGCAAGCAAGCCCGCCCACAGCCGTCGGCAATGAGAAACATTTTCTTTCATTTCCCCTTTCGGGATTTCCCCTGCTCATCCGTCCTACATAGATGCAGTCCTTTCGCGTAGGCAAAAGCCACGACTGGACCTTCAGGGCGCTCATCCCTGCGAAGCCCGCAGCCGAGCCGCCTCTCATCCAGCCAAGACCTCCAACATGTCAAAGAAGTCCCGTTCAAAGATCTGGTTCCTGGTCCATAGCTGGCTGGCATTGCCGATCTGGTTTTTCGTGCTGATCGTCTGTGTAACCGGCACCCTGGCCGTCATCAGCCAGGAGATTGTCTGGTTGGCCAACCCGCCAATGCGCGCCAGCCAACCCTCGGACGATGCTCCGCTGCTCAGCTACCAGCAGGTCATCGAGGCCATCAACAAGGCCGAACCGCAGACCGTGGTGCAGAGCATCAGCCGCCCCGACGAGTCGCACTTCGCCCTGGATGTCGAAGTCAGCTACCCCGACGGGCGCTCGGTGGTGATTTATGTCAATCCGTACAGCGGCGTGATCCAGGGTATCGCGCCGCAGTTCAACTTCCGCGCCTTCACCCGGGCGCTGCACGGCTGGTGGCTGGTGCCTTTTACCAATGGCTACAGTTGGGGCTGGTACCTGGTGTCGTTTCTTGGCCTGCCGTTGCTGGCTTCGCTGGTCACGGGACTGGTGGTCTACAAACGCTTCTGGAAAGGCTTTTTCCGTCCGACCCTGCGCATTCGTCACGGCGCGCGAATTTTCTGGGGTGACTTTCATCGCTTGAGCGGCATCTGGTCGATCTGGTTCATCGCGGTGATTTCCGTCACCGGCACCTGGTTCCTGATCCAGGCATTGCTGTTCGATAACCAGATTTCCATTTCCACGGAAAAGATCATCCCGGCGATGTCCCGCGAAGCGGTGCCGCTGTCAGCCGATGGCTCGCCCCCGCCGCGTATCGACCTTGACCGTGCGGTTGAAATCGCCACACAGAAAATTTCCGGACTGGAGGCCAGTTTCGTCAGCCTGCCGGGCAATGCCTACAGCCACTTGGATGTCGGTGGGCGCGGTTGGTATCCGTTGATGTTCCAGACCGCCACGATCAACCCGTACAACGGCGAAATCGCCGCCTCGCGCCTGATTTCGGACCGCTCGGCCCTGGAGTTCGTCACCGAGTCCATGCGCCCGCTGCACACCGGCGACTTCGGCGGACTGTGGATCAAGCTGATCTGGGCATTCTTCGGCCTGCTGCTGAGCATGATGGTGCTCAGCGGTCTGCTGATCTGGACCAGGCGCACGGCGCTGGCCACGGCCAATGCCTTCAAACGCAGCAACAAAAAACAACGCGACACCGCGGCGCAACCGGCCACGAACCACGAAGTGTCGGAGGTCGAACTGTGAGCAAAGACATTGCAGCCCCGCAACCTTCGCGCCTGAGCCTGTTCTGGCACAAATGGCGCTTTCACCTGAACGTCCTGTTGTTGCTGATTCCACTCGGCTTCATGCCCAAGTACTTCGCCGACGAGGCATTGATGCGCGGCGACAGCGGCCTTGGCGAACGGGAAGTCGGCGAAGTCCGGATCGGCCCCTGGAGCTTGCGCCTGGCTGAATTGCGCAATTCAGCCCCGATGCTCGAAGGCCCAGCCGGCTACATGAAGGGTTTCAACGCAGCACTGTGCGAGGCCTGTATCGACCAGGTCAAGGCCACTTACCTGCGCATCGGCAAGCCCCGCAGCCTGCGCGCCGCCGGGGTGATTTTCTTCGGCACGCCCTACCGCATGGGCGCTTCGCTGCCCGTCCCGGAAAAGACCAGGGCCGACGCCGAACTGTGGATCACCATGGAAGGCTGGGACGGCGCCATGCATCAGGCATCCATTCCTTTGAGCCAGGCCTCCCCCGCCACCATCGCCTGGTTGAACAAACAAGGAGGCAAACCATGATCAACCCTCTTCGCCCGCTCAACGCCATGTTGCTGGTGCTCTGCGCCGGCTTCAGCGCCAGCGCCCTGGCCCACAACCCGATGTGCGAGTGCAAGGCCATCGACGCGGAGCAGATCAAGTGCACCGGCGGTTTTTCCGACGGCAGCGGTGCTCCGGGTGTGACCCTCGATGTGATCGGCTACGACGAAACCATTCTGGTGCCGGGCAAGCTCGGGCCTGATTCGACCCTGACCTTCAAGAAGCCCGGCGCCGAATTCTATGTGCTGTTCGATGCCGGCCCCGGTCACGTCGTGGAAATCGACCAAGCGGACATCGAGGCACCATGAGCACTCCAACGACCCAAGTCGTGCGCCCGGCCGGGGCCGGTCACGAAACCCTCTACGTTCTGTTGCTGTGCCTGATGATCCTGGCGGTGGCCGGCTCGGTGGTGCTCTGGCGCGGCGAATCCCATGAGGTAAGCAGTGTCAGCAGCCATCAACTGGATGCGCGCCGTGACCTCAGTCCATCCGAGCAAGGTATCTACGCCGATCTGCGGGTGACGCTGGACGAGATCCAGCTGCTGCGCCAGGAGCAGCAAACGTTGCCGACACCCGAAGTGCTGGCCGAGGAAGGGTTTGCCCCGTTTGCCCGGGACGCCAGCGCCGTCAGTCGGGGCGGCCATGCCTGGCAATTGCTCGACGCCAAGGCCTATTTCGGCCAGAGCCAGGCGCCGACGGTCGCCGGCTCATTCCTGATGCGCCTGGCCGTAGCCAATGATGCACCGGACATCTGGCTCAACCGCGCCAGCAAGCTCACGGCACCAGCCGACCTCAGCGACGCCGCGCTCGAAAGCGCTGGCTGGCAGCAGGTCGTCGCGCAATTCGATGCCGGCGTGACCCGCCAGCACCGGCACTGAACCCTCGCCTTTTTCCGAGAGAAGACCGCTTTCCCATGCCCAATTCATCTCACCGTTGTTTTTTACGCCTGCTGCTGGTCGGCTTGCTCGCCTGCCTGCTGCCCTCACTGGCCAGCGCTGATGAAGCCAAGCGTCTGCGCATCGGCATCACCCTGCATCCCTACTACAGCTACGTGGCGAACATCGTCGGCGACAAGGCCGAAGTGGTGCCGCTGATTCCGGCCGGTTTCAACCCGCATGCCTACGAGCCCCGCGCCGAAGACATCAAGCGCATCAGCGGGCTGGACGTGATCGTGCTCAACGGCGTAGGTCATGACGATTTCGCCGACCGCATGATCGCCGCCAGCGAAACCCCAAGGGTCCCGGTGATCGAAGCCAACGAAAACGTACCGCTGCTGGCCGCCACCGGCGTGGCCGCTCGCGGTGCCGGCAAAGTGGTGAACCCGCACACCTTCCTGTCGATCAGCGCCTCGATTGCCCAGGTCAACAACATCGCCCGGGAGCTGGGCAAGCTCGATCCGGTCAATGCCAAGACCTATACCGAAAATGCCCGCGCCTACGGCAAGCGCTTGCGCAAGATGCGCGCCGACGCCCTGGCCAAACTGACCCAGGCACCGAGCGCCGAACTGCGGGTGGCCACGGTGCACGCGGCCTACGACTACCTGCTGCGTGAGTTCGGCCTCGAAGTGACAGCTGTGGTCGAGCCGGCCCACGGTATCGAGCCAAGCCCGAGCCAGCTGAAAAAAACCATCGATCAACTGCGTGAGCTGGACGTAAAGGTGATCTTCTCGGAGATGGACTTCCCTTCCACTTACGTCGACACCATCCAGCGTGAATCCGGGGTGAAGCTGTATCCGCTGTCGCACATCTCCTACGGTGAATACAGCGCCGACAAGTACGAAAAGGAAATGACCGGCAACCTCGACACCGTGGTGCGGGCGATTCAGGAGTCCGGCCAATGACATCGAAAGAAACCATTCTGGCCGATGCAGAATCCCCGGTAGGAGCGAGCCTGCTCGCGAAGGCGTCCGGCCATGCAACATCATCACTGAATGACACACCGCAATCGCGAGCAAGCTCGCTCCCACAGGTTCTCGGACCGACCGTGGATTTTGCTGACGTCTGCCTGACCCTTGGCCGCACGACGATCCTCGACCAGGTGACCTTCAAGGTCCGCCCCGGCAGTGTGCACGCACTGGTCGGCCCCAATGGCGGCGGCAAGAGTTCGCTGATCAAGACCCTGCTCGGGCAGATGCCCCACCAGGGCCGCTTGAGCCTGCAATGGCCCGCTGAACCAGGGACCATCGGCTATGTGCCACAGGCGTTGGAGTTCGACCGGGGCTTGCCGATGACCGTCGACGATTTCATGGCCGCCATGTGCCAGCGTCGCCCGGCCTTTCTCGGCTTGAGCACACACTACGCGGCGGCGATTGGCGAGGCGCTGGAGCGGGTCGGCATGCAGGACAAACGCAAGCGCCGCATGGGCGCGCTGTCCGGCGGCGAACGGCAACGGGTGTTGCTGGCCCAGGGGCTGATTCCGCCTCCGCAATTGCTGGTGCTCGACGAACCCATGTCGGCCCTCGATGAGGCCGGCATCCGGGTGTTCGAACGTTTGCTCGGCGACTGGCGAGCGGCGGGCATCACCGTGCTGTGGATCGAGCACGACCTGGAAGCGGTCGGGCGCCTGGCCGATCACGTCACCGGGCTCAATCGCCGGGTGCTGTTCGACGCCACGCCGCAACAGGCGCTGACACCGGAGCGTCTGTTGACCCTGTTCTCGACCCACCCACGGAGCCTTGCCTGATGAGTTACGAAGCTTTTCGCCTGATGGTCCAGGGCTGGGCGTCGTCGGGTTATCTGCCCGAGGCGCTGGCCTATGGGTTCGTGGTCAACGCCTTGATCGCCGGCCTGCTGATTGGCCCGGTGCTGGGAGGCCTGGGCACGTTGGTGGTGGTCAAGCGCTTCGCGTTTTTCTCCGAGGCGGTCGGTCATGCTGCGCTCACTGGCGTGGCCATTGGCATCCTGCTCGGCGAACCCTACACCGGGCCTTACGGCAGCCTGTTCGGCTACTGCCTGCTGTTCGGCATCCTGCTCAATTACCTGCGCAACCGCACCGGCCTGGCGCCGGACACCTTGATCGGTGTGTTTCTGTCGGTGTCGCTCGCCCTGGGCGCGAGCCTGCTGCTGATTCTGGCGGGCAAGATCAACGTGCACATTCTGGAAAACGTACTGTTCGGTTCGGTGCTGACGGTCAACGGCAATGACCTGCTGGTGCTGGCCATCGTCGGTTCGCTGGTCATGGCCCTGGCCTTGCCGTTGTACAACCGCATCATGCTCGCCAGTTTCAATCCGCAGCTGGCGGCGGTACGCGGGGTGGCGGTGAAAACCCTGGATTATCTGTTCGTGATTCTGGTGACGCTGATCACCGTCGCCGCCGTGAAGGTCATCGGCGCGATTCTGGTGGGCGCCCTGCTGGTGATTCCGGCCGCCGCGGCACGCCTGCTCAGCCAATCGCTGAAGGGCTTTTTCTGGTGTTCGGTGCTGATCGCCACGGTCAGCACGCTGTGCGGGATTCTCGCGCCGATCGTCTTCGACCTGCCGATCCCGTCCGGCGCCGCGATCATCCTCGTGGCCGGTATCGCCTTCGCCCTGGCCGCCCTCGCGCGCGGCGTCGTCCCCAGTCTGAAAGGGAACCTTGGATAAATGACTTTTCCACTGCGCCAACTGACCCTCGCCATCGCCCTGTGTGGACTGGCGACAACGGCCAGCGCCGCCGACAACGGCAAACCGCTGCGCGTGCTGGCCTCCTTGCCGATTACCTATGGCCTGGGCGAAGCCTTGCTCAAGGGCACCGATGTCAGCCTCGAACGCGCGGCCCCGGCCAACCTGCCCGGCAGCCGCCAGACCGCCTACTTCACCGGCCGTGGCGCCCCGGCACTGGCCAGGCTGGCGGACGATGCCGATGCGGTGATCGGCCTGCGTTCACTGTGGCCGGATGACCCGCTGTACCCGGTCTCCCGGCGCAGCAATATCCGCATCGTCGAAGTCGACGCCGCCCGCCCGGTGGACGGCGCCCTGCCCGGCATAGCCGTACAGCCCGACAACAAGGTCGACGGGCTGAACAGTCAGCCGTGGTTCTCCAGCAATAACATGGGACGCATGGCCGATGTGATGGCGGCGGACCTGGTACGCCTGGCTCCCGAGGCCAAGCCGAAAATCGACGCCAACCTGGCAGCGCTCAAGCAGCGTTTGCTCAAGCTCAGTGCCGACAGCGAAGCGGGGCTGGCCAATGCGGACAACTTGAGTGTGATGAGCCTCAGCGATCACTTCGGCTACCTGATCGGCAGTCTCAATCTGGAATTGATCGGCCAGGACACACGCGCCGATGCCGAGTGGACACCCGAAGCGCTCACGCAATTGGCCACGACGCTCAAGGACAATGACGTGGCGGTGGTGCTGCATCACCGGCAGCCGTCGGATGCACTCAAAGCGGTGATTGCCGGGTCGGGTAGCCGGTTGGTGGTGTTGAGCACCGATGCCGAGGATCCGGTGGCGGAGCTGGAAGGGAATGTGGATCTGGTCATCAAGGGCCTTAGTGGCGTGTAACCTCGGTTGGACCGCGTTATCGTTCTTCGCGAGCAAGTCGAATCGTCGCACCGCCGCTCCCACAGGGCAGCGCATTCCAAATGTGGGAGCGGGCTTGCTCGCGAAGGCGGTCTTACAGACAACACAAATTCCAGACCTGAAAAAGCCCGCTGACTGTCACCAGTCCAGCGGGCTTCTTTTTGCATGACGGTTCAGTGCGCCACAGCCGCCTGCTCGTCCATTTTCTGCCGCAGGCTCAACGGACGCATGTCGGTCCAGGTCTCTTCAATGTAAGCCAGGCATTCCTTTTTCAGCCCGCCTTTGCCTACTGTGCGCCAGCCTTGTGGCACGGCTTTGTAGTCGGGCCAGATCGAGTATTGCTCTTCGTGGTTGACCACGACCTGAAAGAGGATGTCCTCACGGTCGAATACTGACGTCATGCTGTCTCTCCATCGTTTTCGGGCGGGCTGCGCCGTGTGCGCAGCCGTTATGTAGAAAGAACGTTCCGCCGGGCGGGAAATTTAGGGATTGGCAGTGGCGGCGACCAGGGCCCGGCCGAAGATTTCGGCCACGCGATCGATCTGCGCAGCAGTAATCACCAGCGGCGGCAGGAAGCGCACCACCGCGCCATGGCGGCCACCGAGTTCCAGGATCAAGCCACGCTTGAGGCATTCGCGCTGCACCAGGGGTGCCAGGCGGGCGAAGGCCGGCGGATGGCCTTGGGCATCCAGCGCGCCCGTCGGGTCGACCAGTTCGACGCCGAGCATCAAGCCACGCCCGCGAATGTCACCCAGTTGCGGGAAGTCCCGCTGCAGGATGCGCAGGTGCTCGGCCAGGCGCTCGCCCATCGCGGCGGCATGCTCGCAGACCTTGTGATCGACCAGATAACGCATCACCGCGGAGCCGGCGGCCATGGCCATCTGGTTACCACGGAACGTCCCGGCATGGGCGCCCGGAAGCCAGGTGTCGAGCCAGTCGCGATAGACCACCACCGCCAGCGGCAGGCTGCCGCCGATGGCCTTGGACAGCACCACGACATCGGGAATGATCCCGGCGTGCTCGAAGGCGAACATCTTGCCGGTGCGGGCGAAGCCACTCTGGATTTCATCGACGATCAGCGCGACACCCGCCTGTTCGGTGATCCGCCGCAGACCGCGCAGCCAGTCCAGATCCGCCGGGATCACCCCGCCCTCGCCCTGCACCACTTCCACGATCACTGCCGCCGGCAATTGCACGCCAGCCTCGGGATCGTTGAGCAGGTTTTCCAGGTAACTCAGGTTGGCCTTGACCCCTTGCACGCCGCCAAGCCCGAACGGGCAGCGGTAATCGTAAGGGTACGGCATGAACTGCACGCCACTGCCGAGCAAGGCGCCCAGAGGCTTTTTCGGCCCCAGGCTGCCCATCAGACTCAACGCGCCCTGACTCATGCCGTGGTAACCACCCTGGAACGACAGCACGGTGCTGCGCCCAGTGGCGGTACGCACCAGTTTCAGTGCCGCTTCCACGGCGTCGGTACCGGTCGGGCCGCAGAACTGGATCTTCGCTTCAGCGGCCAGGGCTGGTGGCAGCAAGCCGAACAAGTCCTGGACGAACCGGTCCTTGACCGGCGTGGTCAGGTCGAGGGTATGCAGCGGCAGTTCATCGCTCAGCACTTGCTGGATGGCTTCGATCACCACCGGGTGGTTGTGCCCCAGGGCCAGGGTTCCGGCTCCGGCCAGGCAATCGATGAAGGTTCGGCCTTCGACATCCTCGACGTAGATGCCCTTGGCGCGCTTGAGTGCCAAGGGGATGCGTCGTGGATAGCTGCGGGCGTTGGATTCCTGCCGGCTCTGACGGGCCAGCAGCGGCGATTCGTTGAATTGATAAAGCGTCTCGGCGGACGTCGCCGGCTGCTCTTCGATAAGGCTGGTAGCGACTGACATCTCTCGACCCCTCAATACGCTGTGGATAGTGACCAAAACTGCACACCGGGCAGGTGCGCGCTCCGGTCATGGGGCGCACTTGTCAGGTTTTCCTGTTCTGGAAACGCATCAGCGAGGCGGGGATTTAGACTTTCAATCCGCTTTCTTGGCGTTCACCACAATACCCTGTGGGAGCGGGCTTGCTCGCGAAGAGGCCATCACATTCAACATTTATGTCGACTGTTACGCCGCCTTCGCGAGCAAGCCCGCTCCCACAGGGTTCAGCGGTGTTTTTCAGACCGGTTGCAGCGGCATCGTCAGCTCAACCCGCAAGCCGTCCGGCCGGCTATCGAAATGCAGGGTGCAACCGCAACGCTGAACGATGGCCTGGACAATCGCCAGTCCCAGACCACAACCGGTGCTCTGGCCGTTGCGCCAGAAGCGCTGGGTCAGGTGTTGCAGGTCTTCTTCGGCAATCCCCGCCCCATGATCGCGCACCACGAACTGCACACGATTGCCGGTGGTCTCCAGGCTCAACTCCACTGTTTTGTCGGCGGGGGTATGGCGCAGTGCGTTGTCGAGCAAGTTGCGCAGCGCGGCAATCGACAACACGGCGGGCATTTGTACCGGCGCGGCGGATACCTTGCCCGGTGCCTGAAACCTGATGCGCCGGCGATCGCCGCTCGCCGCGTCCTGGATCGCCAGCTTCGCCACTTGCTCGGCGTTGCATTGCACACCGTCGTCAAACGACAGACTGCCTTCGACGCGCGCCAGCAACAGCAATTGTTCGAGGGTCCGGTGCATGCGGTCGGCACCCTCTTCGGCCCGGGCCAGGGACTGGTCCCGGGCGCTGCCGTCAGTCATCCGCGCCACTTGCAGGTGGGTCTTGATCGCGGTCAGCGGGCTGCGCAGTTCGTGGGCCGCGTCACCGGTCAGGCGACGTTCGCGCTCGATGGTCTTGCCGATGCGCTGGAGCAATTGGTTCTGGGTTTCCAGCAAGGGTTGCAGCTCGCTGGGCAGTGGCTGGATCTGCAACGGTTCGAGGGAGTCGGCGCTGCGGCGCATCAAGGCGTCGCGCATGCGGTTGAGGGGCGCCAGCCCCTGGCCGATGCCCAGCCAGAGCAAACACAGGCAACCGAGCAGCGCCACGCCCACCGGAACCGAAGCGGCCAGCAGAATCGACATGTTCAACGCCTCGCGCTCGATCTGCCGGTCGGCGGTAGTGATGCGCAGATCGCCACGGGCCAGGGTAAAACTGCGCCACGGCGCGCCGTCGATCATCTGATCGTGAAAACCAAGTTTCTCGGCCTCCAGGGTCTGCTGCGGATCGGTGTGACTGCGGGCGAGGATCTCACCGCGCAACGAGCTGACCTGGCACGCCATGCCGCCCGGAATGTTCAGTTGTTCGGCGCTGAAATGAGTGCCCTCGCCCTTGCTCGGCACGGGCGGCAGTTGCTCCATCAGTCCGGCGACCATGCGCGCCGACGCCACCAGCCGCTGGTCGAGGGAAAACATCATTTGATTGCGCAAATCGCTGAGCATCCAGGCCGCGGCCAGGGCCCAGATCAAGGCAAAGGCGGCGCCGAGCGTCAGGCTCAGGCGCAAACGCAGGCTCATCACTTCGATTCTTCTCCGCCATCAGCCGGCCCCAGGCGATAGCCCAGGCCGCGCACGGTCTCGACAATGCCGTTGCCGAGCTTGCGCCGCAGGTGATGGATATGGACGTTGAGGGCGTTGCTCTCCAGCTCGTCGTTGAAACCGTAGACGCTGTCCTTGAGTTGCTCGGTGGATAACACGCGGCCACGGTTATGCAGCAAGGCCTGCAACAAAGATTGTTCACGACGCGACAGGTCCACCGGCTGCCCTGCGAGCGTGGTTTCGCGGCTGCTCGGGTCGTAGGTCAGGGCACCATGCTCGATCAGGTTGACGCTGCGCCCCGCCACCCGCCGCAACAGCGTGTGCAAGCGCGCAGCGAGCTCGCGCAAGTCGAACGGCTTGAGCAGATAATCGTCGGCGCCGGCTTGCAGGCCATCGACGCGGTCAGTGACCGAGTCCCGGGCGGTGAGGATCAGCACCGGGATTTCCAGGCCATGGTGACGCAACTGCTGCAGCAACTTGAGGCCATCTTCATCGGGCAGGCCGAGATCGAGCACCATGACATCAAACTCCGCGACCTTGAGCATCGCCCGTGCGGCGGACGCCGTGGCGACGTGTTCCACGGTCAGGCCCTGGGCGGTCAGGCCGGCGACGATACCGCTGGCGATCAATTCATCGTCTTCGCAAACCAGTATGTGCATGGAAAACCCTGTCGAAAGACATTGATTAAAAAGACACCGGGTTAAGCCAGGATTATGCCTTGACCGGCTGCTGACAGTCATTTCTCAAGACTGATGGTTTGTCGGGCATCCTATAAATATGTACCGCACCTGCACCCTCCTGCCTGAATAACCTGTGTGACGTACCACCCAAACTTCCATCAACACAGGTATTGACCATGTATATACACGCGGACGCATTGACGTCTTTGTTCAATTTGCTCAACACGCTTGGCTCACTGATCACCCAACTGAACGATGAGCAAAAAGCCGCCAGGAAAAAAGGTCTGCAACTTTACAACCTGGGGGAATATCGGGAATCGGAGGCCTATCTCATGATTGCCGCCACCGCAGGGGACCGCGATTCGCAGTATGCACTCGCACAGGTCATCACACTCCGGGAAAGAAGTCTCAAAGAGGAGGATAAAACCCATGCAGAGAGAGAATGGTACGTAAAGGCCGGCGCCCAGGGCGACGTCCGTGCCTTACTGCGATTAGCTGATGAAACCTCGCTTGCCAAAGCGAAAGAGCTTGCAGAGGAGCGCGCCGATCACGGCGACAGCGAAGCCATGCTGCAACTTTATGAACTAACCAAAGATATCGAATGGATGAAAAAATCTGCAGAAGCAGGATTTCTCGAAGCGCAATACAGTCTTGCTGTGCATTATGACAACGATCATTCCCTCATTCCGAACACGGATGAACGCGAAACGGCTATCGATGGCTGGCTCAAACGTGCAGCCGATGCCGGGTTCCCGAAAGCGATACATTGGTACAGCAATCGTCCGCACATCAGCCATGATCTTCCCGTCAGAAAGGAATGGCTGCTTAAATGGACGGAAACAAACGACGTTTGGTCTCTGCGCTATTACGCGTATGCGCTTGGCGGTGCATACCACGATAAAAATGGCATCGATGTCGAGTACGGCCTCGAAGAGAATCTAGTCAACGCCTACGGCCTCATGTGGCTGATTATGGAAAGCCACAAAGAGTTCAAGGGATACCAAAACATCTCAGATGTTTTTTCACAGATTGCCGAAACGTTGTCCGAAACAGATAAAGCAGCCGGCAAAGCATTTGCACAGGAGTGGAAACGCACGCATCCGCCAATGTCGGAATACCGATTGACCTATAGCGACCCTCGTTAATCCCGTGACGACGATTCGCGCTGTGAACCCGGTTTTCAGCGCGAATCAGTTCGTTAACATCCGGTTAATCGGCGGCCATCATCGTGCTCGGCAATAGCAGTTTTTAAGGCTTTTTCGATGCGCGGTATTTTTGTTTTTTTCCTCTGGCTATTTACCTGCCTGGTTCAAGCGGCGCCCGGAACCAATCCGTTCGACACCAAACCTGAATTTCTCCCGGTTGATAAAGCCTTCACGTATACCTCTGAACGTCTGGAATCCGGTGAAACCCAGCTCTATTGGCAGATCACCGACGGCTATTACCTGTACCAAAAACGCTTGAAGTTCGACGGATTGCCTGTCGAACAGCACCCCCCGCTGCCGGAAGGTGAAGCGCACAGCGACGAGTTTTTCGGTGAACAGCAAGTCTACCGCCAAGGCCTGGAGCTGAAGATTCCCGCTGGCGCCAGCGGTCAGGTCACGGTCAGTTACCAGGGCTGCGCCGATGCCGGCTTGTGTTATCCGCCACAGACCAGGGTCGTGGACCTGGGCAACACCAATGCGCTGAATGCAGCCACTGAAGCACCGGACCAGGCGCTAGCCAGCAGCTTGCAACAACGGGCGCTGGGCTGGAGCCTTTTGCTGTTCTTCGGCCTGGGCCTGTTGCTGGCCTTCACGCCTTGTTCATTACCGATGCTGCCGATTCTGGCTGGATTGATCGTTGGCAGCGGCGCCACACCCAGACGTGGATTCGCCCTGGCCAGCAGTTACGTAATCAGCATGGCGCTAGTGTATGCGGCGCTGGGTGTACTGGCCGCCTCTCTCGGGGCGAACCTGCAAGCCTGGTTGCAGAACCCTTGGCTGCTGGGCAGTTTCGCGGCGATATTCGTACTGCTGGCGCTGCCGATGTTCGGCTTCTTCGAACTGCAACTGCCGGTGGCCGTGCGTGATCGCCTGGAAAACGTCTCGCGCAATCAACGCGGCGGCAACCTGATCGGCGCCGGGGTGCTGGGGGCGCTGTCCGGTCTGCTGGTGGGACCGTGCATGACCGCCCCACTGGCCGGCGCCCTGCTCTACATCGCGCAAAGCGGTAACGCGCTGCATGGCGGGTTGATTCTGTTCGCCATGGGCATCGGCATCGGTGTACCGCTGTTGCTGCTGGTGACCGTCGGCAATCGCTTCATGCCCAAGCCCGGCGCCTGGATGAACCTGGTCAAAGGCATTTTCGGCTTCCTGTTCCTCGCCACTGCATTGCTGATGCTGCGCCCGGTGCTGGACGAATCCCTGTGGGTCGGATTGTGCGGTGCGCTGCTGTTGATCGCGGCCTACAGCGCCTGGAAACAGTCCGAAGGTTTTGGTCGTATCGCGCACCTGTTTGGCGCCAGTTCGTTGCTGCTCGGTTTATGGGGTGGCCTATTGGTGATCGGTGCGGCCGCTGGCAGTGATGATCCGTTCAAGCCATTGCTGGTCTACCGCGCCTCGAACCAGGCTGTGGCCACCGTGCCGGTTGGCCACGATGCCTTCACCACCGTCAAGGATCCGCAGGCACTGCAACGGGAACTCGACGCCGCACACGCTCAGGGCCAGTGGGTGCTGCTGGACTACTACGCCGACTGGTGCGTGTCGTGCAAAGTCATGGAAAAGCAGGTCTTCGGCAAACCTCATGTCCTCGAAGCCTTGAGCGATGTGCGCTTGCTCCGACTGGACGTCACCGCCGACAATGCCGCCAGCCGCGAACTGCTCGGCCGCTACAAAGTGCCAGGGCCGCCGAGCCTGCTGTGGATTGGCGCGGACGGCGAAGAACGGCGCAGCCAGCGCATCACCGGCGAGGTCGATGCCGACACTTTCCTGCAACGCTGGACCATCACCCGAGACGCCCGTTAATGCTGACCTTCACCCTCGGCACCTTTGCCATTGCGCTTAATCACCTGCTGCTGATCAGTGCGCTGGCGCTGGCCACCTTTGTCGGCTGGCGGGTTGCCAAGCGCGGTGGTGAAAACCCCGAGTCGGTGCTGTTCAGCCTGTTTCTGCTGGGCATGCTGGCGGCCCGAATCAGTTTCGTGGCGGCCTATTGGGTGCACTATCGCAATGATCCGTGGCAGGTCATCGACCTGCGCGATGGCGGTTTTCTCGCCTGGCCGGGGGTGGTCGTGGTGCTGCTCGCCACGCTGTATCGCGGCTGGCGTCGCCCGGGTCTGCGCCGTCCATTGGGCTTTGGCGTGGCCTGCGGCCTGGCGTTCTGGCTGTTGGCGACGTTCTCCCTGTCAATTTATGAACAAGGCACACGCCTGCCGGAAATCACCTTGCGCAACGCCGCCGGCGAAACCGTGCAACTGGCCGACTACAAGGGCGGCCCGTTGGTGATCAATCTCTGGGCCACCTGGTGCCCGCCGTGCCGCCGGGAAATGCCGGTGCTGGAAAACGCCCAGCAACAACGGCCGGACCTGACGTTCCTGTTCGTCAATCAGGCGGAAAGCATGCAAAGCGTCGCGACCTTTCTGGAAACCCAGGGCCTGAGCCTGTCCAACGTGCTGTTCGACGGCAGCGGACGCCTGAGCCAGGCCGTCGGTTCCATGGCGCTACCGACTACGCTGTTCTACAACCCCGAGGGTCGCCTGCTGGGCAGCCATCTGGGCGAGTTGTCGGAAGCCAGCCTGGCCCGCGCGCTGGAAAACTTCGACACCGTACCCGTCACCTCTTCAAGGAAACTGCCATGTCCCGCCTCCGCCACCTGCTGACCCTGAGCCTCGGTGCTGCCCTGTTGCACCTGCCATCGGTGCAGGCCGAAGAGTTGCCCGATGCGATCAAGAAAATCGAGGCCAAGGGCGCGAAAATCGTCGGCCAGTTCGACGCCCCCGACGGCTTGCGCGGTTATGCCGCGCAATACCAGAACCGCGGCATGGCGCTGTACCTGACCCCGGATGGCAAACACGTGTTGCTGGGCAACCTGTATGACGCCGAGGGCAATGACCTGAGCAGCGCGCCATTGCAGAAACTGGTGTATGCCCCGATGGCCAAGGAAGTCTGGGCCAAGTTCGAAACCAGCAACTGGATCGGCGACGGCAAGAAGGATGCACCGCGCGTGGTGTACCTGTTCAGTGACCCGAACTGCCCATACTGCAACATGTTCTGGGAACAGGCCCGGCCGTGGGTCAAGGCTGGCAAGGTGCAGTTGCGCCACATCATGGTGGGCATCATCCGTGAAGACAGCCCGGGGAAATCCGCCGCACTGCTCGCAGCCAAGGACCCGGAAAAAGCCCTGCAGGACCACGAAGCCTCCGGCAAGGACAGTTCGCTCAAGGCCTTGAAGGAAGTGCCGCCGGCGATTCAGGCAAAGTTCGCGGCCAACATGCAATTGATGGAAGAACTGGAGTTGCAGGCGACTCCGGCGATTTTCTATATGGACGACAAGGGCAATCTGCAACAGCAGCAAGGCGCGCCGTCGCCGGACAAACTGGCGAAGATTCTCGGACCGAAGTAAGCAAGATCAAAAGATCGTCCGAACGCGGCCCGAGCCTTCGGACGATCTTTTTTGCAAACCCTACGCCGGATTGCGCTCAGCCAAAAACTCCAGCAGCGCTTGGGTGACAAAGTCCGGATTCTCCAGATTGGAAATATGCCCCGCCTCCGGCACCAGCACCCAAGGACAGCCAATCAGCTCGGCCATTTCACGGGCTTCACCCGGTGGCCGAGGTTTGTCCTGATCACCGCACATCACCAGTGTGTTCGCTGCATCCAGTTCGCCCAGACGCGATAACTGATCATCGCGCCCAAACGTAATCCGCCCCATCGGCACGATGCTTTCACGCAGGCGATCCGCAGGTAGAGCCGCGAGGGAAGCATGAAAATCCCGGTAGAGCGCCGACTGCTGATCAATGCCTGTCCGGAAGAAAATCGGCACCACGATATCCAGCAACGCTGGCGTGATAACACCCGCCTCCTCGATCTGCTTCAACAGTGAAAAGTAATACTGGCGAGTCGGCTCCGGTTCGGCGCCGACGTAGGTGTCCATCAACACCAGGCCATTGAGCCGGTGCGCTGCCGATAAGGCCAGGCGCACGCCCCACATGCCGCCAACCGACAGGCCGACCAGCGTGACCCGTTCGATATCCAGATGATCGAGCAGGACCAGGGCCTGACGCGCCAGGTCATCCAGGGACGTCGTACCGACAGGCAACGGCCCGGATTGGCCGTGCCCCCACAGGTCCAGGGCGATCACACGATACTGCTGCGAGAGCGCAGCAATCTGCGGCGCCCACATGGCCTGGTCCCACAGGTAACTACCGGCCAGCAGAACCGCCGGGCCGGTGCCTTGATCGATGTAGTGAAGGGCCTGTCCGTCTATCGTTACGAAGGGCATCGACTGTTTCCGCGGAAAAATTGAACCGGAAGACTGAGCGGCTGACGGATAGCAGTCAATCGCGAGAATGTATACGTTTGTATAACCGCCACCGTGAGCAGGCTCTCGGAGCCATTGGTCGGAAATACCGTTTTTTTTCGTCAGCAAACTGTCAAGTCCGACAGTAGCCACCACCTTGTTTCGAATGGAAATCTAACCACTGTCGCAATCGCCGACATACAGACAGAATGCTTGAGAAGAAGGCATTGGCAGTGTGCTGAGGAGGTGTATTTGCGTGGTCGGCAGCGAATGCCCGCTCAACTCGGAAAAATTTTCGCGAACGCCCACCCTCTCAACCTTCAATACTTCAATACTTCAACACTTCAACACTTCAACACTTCAACACTTCAATACTTCAATACTTCGACACTTCGATACAAACAACCACCAAGATTTGCTCATGCTTAATGCGCGACGCCTGTTAGTTCCGACTTAGCCATTAGCCGACTTCCAGCGCCAACCAATTACAAAGCCACCAACAAACAGCAACAAACCCATAAAAACACAATTCAACCAGCATCAAAAATATAATCTAATCTAGCGACACCAAACACAGCCTCAAGCAAAACATTTCAAGGATGAAAAAATGACGTGCACTTTCACCCCAGCTAAAGACCTCACTACAGAAATCACCAAGCTCACCATTATCGCCAAAATAAAAAATGAATACTGGGCGGGCACCGACGACGACATTTACATAAGTTTTAATAATGAATCAGACGTCGATCTTTTTTGTAAAGCACCGAGAGTCGGGCAAAACATCTCGATCGACATTGACCTGCCCCGCGTCTTTGGCGCCAAGAGCCTGCGCCTTGGCCAATTGACCCGGATCGTGTTGCATCAGTTACCAGGTGTCCATCCAATCGCCAGTGATGACTGGGAACTCGAATCTCTGACAATTATTGTCAATGATATTTTTTCGAACATTTCATTAAACAAGATAAATGAATGGATTACTACAACCTCAAGTCATTATCAAATCGTATGGAGCGGGTATATCAATCGTGCAAACTGGTGCAATTCTGACGGGCGCCCCATCGACCTCAACGCCCATACTTACCCCGTCAGGTGGATGCCCTACTTGGCGGACCTGAAGTCCTGGCGAACTTATGACCCTTCGAAAATCGATGGTGCAGGACAGTTAGTTGGGATGATCGACGGGCACCTGATTGGAACAATTCTAAAAAACAACAAAAGCGAAATTATTGAGAGCAATGGACCAAACGATAGTTACACGTGGGTCTATACACCCGAAGGCTCGATCATTTACAAACGATGGAACCATGCCCTTCGCGCTGATTACACGAGACACAGCCAACTTGGCAGTGGTAAACCAGTCATCTGCGCAGGCGAGTTCAGAATTAACCGAATGAACAAAAGCTATGTCATCGAGGACATTGTTACGATGGTTAATGATGCTTCGGGACACTATCAACCAGATGGGCGTAATTGTTTACAGTATGTATCTGAAAAACTCGAGGCCCTGGGCCTGGATATGAGCCAAACCCGGTGGAGCTGGAAATCAACCCCTTCCTGAATCGCCCATACAAGCTGTCAGTCATGCATGACTGGCAGCTTGCACTGCGCTGCTATCTCAGCCTCACAACCCCTCCAGCTCCGCCATCAAATCATTCAAGCGATCCACCTTCTCCCCGGTGAGCTCGCTGGCCGCCAACCCGTCGATGTACCGGGCCAGTTCTTCCACCGTGCTGCATTCGAACATCGCCCGCAACGGCACCTCCTGTTGCAGGGTTTTCTGCACCCGCGAGGCGATTTGCGTGGCCAGCAGCGAATGCCCGCCCAACTCGAAGAAGTTGTCGCGAACGCCCACCTTCTCGACCTTCAACACCTCGGCCCAGATGTCTGCCAGGGCCTGCTCCAGCTCATTGCGTGGTGCCTGGTAATCCTGGCTTTGCAGCTGGCCGATCTCCAGCGCAGGCAAAGCCTTGCGGTCCAGTTTGCCGTTGGCGTTGAGCGGCAGCTTGTCCAGCCACAGCCAGTGCAGCGGCACCATGTATTCCGGCAGTTCGGCACGCAGGCGTTGCTTGATGCGCTCCAGGCGTTCAGCCGGATCGAACGCAACATCCGCCGCGACCAGATAGCCCACCAGATGCTTGCCGTTCGCCCCCTCCTGCACACTGACCGCTGCGTCACGAATTTCCGCTTGTTCATGCAGGCGAGCCTCGATTTCACCCAGTTCGATACGGTAACCACGGATCTTCACCTGATGATCGACACGGCCGACGTATTCCAGCACACCGTCACTGCGACGGCGGGCCAGGTCGCCGGTGCGATACAGGCGCTCACCCGGTGCGCCGAACGGGTTCGGCACAAATACCGGGGCGGTGCGCAGCGGATCGCCGACATAGCCGCGACCGACCCCGGTCCCCGCCACGCACAGCTCACCCACCGCGCCCAGCGGCACCAGTTCCAGCGCTCCGTCGAGCAGGTACAACTTGTTGTTGTCGGTCGGCGTGCCGATCGGCAGGTAGCTGCCGCGAGTCGAAGCCATATCGACGCGGAAGAACGCCACGTCATCCGAGCACTCCGCCGGGCCGTAGGCATTCACGAGGCCGATCTGCGGATAGCGCAGCAACCATTGATGCGCCAGTTCCGGCGGCATCGCTTCCCCCGTCGGCAGCATCCAGCGCAAGCCGTCTAGGCTCATGCGTTCCTGGGCGAGCATGCCCTGGATCAGCGAAGGCACGCTTTCCAGCACGGTGATGCCCTGGCTTTGCACATGGGCCAGCAACCCCTGGGGATCGTGGGCGATGGTGTTCGGCACAATGTCCACCCGTGCGCCGAACAACGGCGCGGCGAGGAACTGCCACACCGAAATATCGAAGCTTTGCGACGCGGTTTGCGCGATCACGTCGGCGTCGCTCAGGTTCAGGTACGGCACCTTGCTCAACTGGTTGTTGAGCATGCCGCGCTGTTCGACCATCACGCCTTTGGGCAAACCGGTGGAGCCGGAGGTGTAGATCACGTAGGCGAGGTTGTCCGGGCCGCTGTAGAGGCCTGGATTGTCCGCCGACAGCGCCAGGGTCTGGACCTCCTCCCAGACCAGCAGCCGTGGCCGGCTGGAGCAGCCGAACGCCTCAAGCAAGGCCTGCGCCTGCTCACGACACGCTTGCGTGCACACCAGCAACGGCGTGCGGCTCAGATCGATGATCCGGTTCAGACGCTGACTCGGCAAACCCGGGTCCAGCGGCAGGTAACCCGCCCCCGCCTTGAAGCTGCCGATGATCATGCCCAGCAAATCGAGGCTGCGTTCGGCCAGCAAGGCCACTGGCTGATCGCGCCCGACACCGGCGGCGATCAATGCATGGCCGAGGCGGTTGCTGCGCTGGTTCAGCTCCAGATAACTGTACTGGCGGTCCAGGCAACTGGCGGCAATCCGCTGCGGGTTCCGGGCAACCCGGGTTTCAAACAGTGCAACGTAGCTCTGCTCCAGCGGGTAATCCTGCTCGCTCTGGTTGCAGCCCTGGATGAGGAAATCCTGCTCCTCGGCCCCCAGCAACGGCAGGTCAGCCATGTCGCCATGGAAACCTTCCACCAACGCCAGCAGCAGACGCTTGAACTCACCGAGCATGCGCTCGACCGTGGTCTCATCGAAGTAGCGCTGGTCGTAGGACAGGTGCAAGCCCAGGTCATCCCCCGGATAGCACACGGCCGTGAGCGGGAAGTTGGTATGGGTCCGCCCCGAATCCGAGGTCGCGTTGAGGCTCTGCGCACGGTCCAGCACCGAGACTTCAACCGGGGCGTTTTCGAACACGAACAGGCTGTCGAACAGCGGCTGGCCCTTGGGCAGTTCGCTTTGCTCCTGGATGTTCACCAGCGGCAGGTATTCGTATTCACGCAGTTGCATGTTGTGGTCGAGCAGACCGCTGAGCCACTGGCGCACACTGCAACGCTGGCCGTCCTCGGGCATTTTCACCCGCAGCGCGATGCTGTTGATGAACAGGCCGACGGTGCGCTGCATCTGTGGCATGTCCACCGGACGCCCGGCCACGGTGACGCCGAACAGCACGTCGCGATCCCCGCTCAAGCGTCGCAGCACCAGTGCCCACGCCGCCTGGGCGAAGGTATTGATGGTCAGCTGATGGGCCTGGGCCAGTTCGCGCAATTGCACGCCGTCCCGGACATCGAGCCTTGTGTAGCGGTCGCCGACGATCATGCCGCCGCTGTCGCCGGCATGTTCGCGCAGCAATGGCCGGTCGCTCGGGATAGGCGTGGTCCGTTCGAACCCCTGCAGATTGGTTTTCCACCATTGCCGTGCTTCAGCCAGGCTTTGGTGCTGCAGCCAGCCGATGTAGTCGCGATAACGTGGCGGCATCGCCAACTGCGCTTCCCGGCCTTCGCCGAGGGCGCTGTAGATTTCGAAGAAATCGCTCATCAGCAGCGAACGGCACCAGGCATCGATGAGGATGTGGTGGTTGCTCATCATGAACCAGTAGCGCGCCTCGCCCACACGGATCAAACGCAATTGGAACGGCGCCTGGTTGAGCAGATCGAACCCGGCCTCGCGTTCGGTCTTGAGCAGGGATTGCAGTTTCGGCTCCTGCTCGGCTTCGGCGAGATCGCTCCAGTCGAGGTATTCGATCGGCGTGTCGCCCGGTTTGTGGATCACTTGCAGCATGTCTTCGCCGACGTTCCAGCAGAAGGACGCGCGCAAGGCTTCGTGGCGGGCGATCACTGCTTGCCAGGCCTGGGCGAAACGCTGCGGGTCGAGCTCGCTGTTGATGCGGTAGCGGTCCTGCATGTAGTACAGGCCGGTGCCCGGCTCCAGCAAGGTGTGCAGCAGCATGCCTTCCTGCATAGGGGTCAGCGGGTAGACGTCTTCGATGGCGGCGACCGGGACCGGCAGCGCATCCAGTTGCGTCTGGCTGAGATTCGCCAGCGGGAAGTCCGACGGCGTCAGGCCGCCCGCGTCGTCGCGCAGGCAATGCTCGATCAAGCTGCTCAACTCACCGAGGTAGGCATCTGCCAACTCGTTGATGGTTTGCCCATCGAAGCGTTCTGCGCTGAAAGTCCAGCGCAGTACCAGTTCACCGCCATACACCTGACCGTCGACGCTCAGCTCGTTGGGTAGCGGGGCATTGCCATCGTGGGCCGCGCCAAGGGCTTCATCCAGTGGATGGAACAGCGCGTCCGCGCCGAAGCTCTGGTCGAACTGGCCGAGGTAGTTGAAGGTGATCGGCGCCACCGGCAACCCGGCCATGCGCTGGCGACTCCGGTCATCGGCGAGATAGCGCAGCACGCCATAGCCCAGGCCTTTGTGCGGCACGGCACGCAGTTGCTCCTTGATCGCCTTGATCGACGCGCCCTGCCCGGCCGCTTCTTCGATGTTCGACGGGGTCAGGCGCAGCGGATAAGCGCTGGTGAACCAACCGACGGTGCGGGTCAGGTCGATGTCGTCGAACAGCGCTTCGCGGCCGTGGCCTTCCAGTTGAATCAGCGCCGATGGCTGACCGCTCCAGCGGCACAGCACGCGGGCCAATGCGGTCAGCAGCAAGTCGTTGACCTGGGTGCGATAGGCACTCGGTGCCTGTTGCAGCAACTGCCGGGTACGCTCGCTGTCGAGACGCACGCTGACGCTTTGCCCATGCCGGTTCTGCCGCCCGCCCTCGGGGTGATCGCAGGGCAGATCGGCAATTGGTCCGGCCAGGTGTGCCTGCCACCAATCCAGTTCCTCGCGCAAGGAATCGCTGCCGGCGTAGGCCTGCAAGCGAGCGGCCCAGTCTTTGAAGGCGCTGGTTTTCGCTGGCAGTTTCACCGACTGCTGCGCGTGCAGTTGGCGATACACGGTTTGCAGATCGTCCAGTAGCACGCGCCATGAAACGCCATCGATCAGCAAATGGTGAATCGCGATAAACAGCCGTTGCTGACCGTCGGGACCATCGACCAGCAACACACGCAGCAACGGCCCTTCTTCAAGATCGAGGCTGCGCTGGGCATCGGCGAACAAGGCTGCGCATTTGTCCATGGACGAAACGCGCACCTGCCACAACACCGGCGCTTCGGACATCGACTGGTGCGTGGCCTGCCATTGGCCGGCGACCTTGCTGAAACGCAGGCGCAAGGCGTCGTGCTGCTCGATCACCGCCAGCAGTGCTTGCTCCAGACGATGGGGTTCGAGGGCCACAGTCGGGTGCAGCAACAACGCCTGGTTCCAATGCTGGCGTTGCGGGATGTCGGTGTCGAAGAACCAGTGCTGGATCGGTGTCAGGTGCGACTCGCCGATGATCAGGCCCTGCTCGGCGCTGACCAGCTCGCTGCGGCTGGCCACGGCGGCGAGGGTCTGCACGGTCTGGTGCTGGAACAGGTCGCGGGGGCTGAAATGGATGCCCTGCTGCCGCGCCCGGCTGACCACCTGGATCGACAGGATCGAGTCGCCGCCCAGTTCGAAGAAGTTGTCATTGAGACCTACCTGTTCGACGTTGAGCACTTCGCACCAGATCTGCGCCAGCGTGACTTCAAGCTCGTTGCTCGGCGCCACGTACTGCTGACGGTTCAGCTCAGGGTCCGGTGCCGGCAGAGCACGGCGGTCGAGCTTGCCGTTGGTGGTCAGCGGCATGCGCGCCAGCAGGATAAGGTGCGTGGGCACCATGTAGTCCGGCAGTTGCGACTTGAGATGCGATTTGAGCGCTTCACGCAGTTCAGCCTGCTGCGCCTCGCCAAGCTCTGCGACGTCAGTCACCAGATAGCCGACCAGTTGCTTGCCGCTCGGTGCATCGAGCGCCAGCACCACCGCTTCACGGATCGATTCGTGCTCCAGCAGACAGGTTTCGATTTCACCGAGCTCGATGCGGAAGCCGCGAATCTTCACTTGATGGTCGATGCGACCGAGGTATTCCACCAGGCCATCGACGCGCTGGCGCACCAGGTCGCCGGTGCGGTAGATACGCCCGCCGCCGGCGACAAACGGATCGGCGACAAAGCGCTCCGCGGTCATGCCCGGACGCTGGTGATAACCCTGGGCCAGGCCCGCGCCACCGACGTACAACTCGCCCGTCACGCCTTGCGGCACCAACGCCAGGTCGGCGTCGAGAATGTAGGCCACGCGATCGCCGATCACGCTGCCGATCGGTACACTTGCGGCGCCCTCTTCCAGTACTTCAGGGGCGAGACCGGCCAGCGGCATGACCACGGTTTCGGTCGGGCCGTAGGCGTTGAAGAACTGGCTCGGCTGGAAGGCTGCGCGAATGCGTGCCAGGTGTTCACCGGTCAGCGCTTCGCCGCCGGTAATGATCATGCGCACCGGCAGGGTTTCATTTTGCGTTGCCAGCCATTGCGCCAACTGGCTGCCGTAGCTCGGCGTGAAACCGAGGACATTGATGTGATGACGACGGATCAGGCCGCAGATTTCTTCCGCGTCCCACTGCCCTTGAGCCCGCAGCACCACTTGCGCACCGCTGAGCAACGGCACCAGCAAACGCTCCGTGGCAGCGTCGAAGTTGATCGAATAGAAGTGCAGTTCGCAGTCATCGGCGCGCATGGCGAAGCGCTCGATCACCGCGCGGCAATGCATGGCGATTTCGCCGTGGGACACCACCACGCCTTTCGGCTTGCCGGTCGAGCCCGAGGTGTAGATCAGGTACGCCTGATGCTGCGCCAGGCTGATCAGCGGCAGCTCGGTGGCCGGGTAACTGACCAGTGCCGCCGCGTCTTCTTCAAGGCACCAGCGGCCGACGGTCGCCGGCAACTCGCCCAAAGCCTTGAACATCGCCGCATCGCTGAGCAGCAAACCGATGCCGCTGTCTTCGATCATGTAGTGCAAGCGGTCCAGCGGGTACTCCGGATCCAGCGGCACATAGGCGCCGCCAGCCTTGAGGATCGCCAGCAGGCCGACAACCATCTCCAGCGAGCGCTCCAGTGCCAGGCCTACGCGCACCTGCGGACCGACACCGCGTTCACGCAGCATCCAGGCCAGGCGGTTGGCGCGACTGTCGAGTTCGGCGTAGCTCAAGGTCTGCCCGGCGAAGGTCAGGGCCGGAGCGTCTTTGCGCGTCAAGGCTTGCTCGGCGAACAGGTGATGGATGCACTGATCCAGCCGATGTTCGCCCGGCTCGACGCCAAGGCTGTCGAGCAGGTGTTGTTGTTCGCCACTGGCCAGCAGCGGCAACTCACTCAAGCGCTGCTGCGGATCGGCAATCAGTGCTTGCAGAAGATTGCGCCAATGCCGGGCCATTTGCGCGATACGCGCTTCGTCGAACAGATCGGTGCTGTAGGTCAGGCAGCAACCCAGGCGATGGTCGAGGTCGGTGACTTCCAGGTTGAGGTCGAACTTGGTCGCGCGGGCATCGTTGGCCAGGTACTCGACCGTCATGCCGGCCAGGGTGCGGCTTTGCTGGAACTCCCAGCGCTGCACGTTGCACATCACCTGGAACAACGGGTTGTAGGCCGCGCTTCGGGGTGGTTGCAAGGCTTCCACCAGATGATCGAACGGCAGGTCCTGATGGGACTGGCCTTCGATCACCGTGTGGCGCACCAGCTCGAACAACTCGCCGACAGACATCTGCCCGTCGAGCCGGCAGCGCAGCACTTGGGTATTGAGGAACGCACCGATCAACCCTTCGCTTTCCGGACGAATGCGGTTGGCCACCGGCGCGCCGATACGCAGGTCGGTCTGGCCGCTGTAGCGGTACAGCAGCGTGGCCAGGGCGGCGGTCATGGTCATGAACAGGGTCAGGCCGTTTTGCCCGTTGAAGGCGCGAACCCGTGCCGCGAGCTCATCACTGAGGTCAAAGCGATACAACTCACCCTGATGGCTTTGCACCGGCGGACGCGGACGGTCGGTCGGCAACTCCAACAATGGGTGTTCGCGGCCCAGTTGCGCGCTCCAGTAATCGAGCTGGCGCTGACGCTCGCCGGACTCCAGCCACTGACGCTGCCACACGCTGTAATCCAGGTACTGCACCGGCAATGGCGCCAGCGGTGATTCACGATCATCGACGAACGCTTCGTACAGCGCGCTCAGTTCCCGGGCAAAAATGTCCATTGCCCAGCCTTCGGTGACGATGTGGTGCAGGGTCAGAACGAAGTAGTGTTCCTGTTCGGCGGTCTTGACCAGACAGGCGCGCAGCAGCGGTCCGGTTTCCAGATCGAATGGCTGGTGCGCTTCATCGTCGGCCAGTTGCTGGACCTGCCACTCGCGGACTTCGTCATCCAGCGCGGTGAAATCCTTCCAATCCATGCGCACGCCGGTTTGCCCGTGTACTTGCTGGCGGGCGACGCCGTCGATGCTCGGGAACGTGGTGCGCAGGGTTTCGTGACGCAGGATCAGGGCTTGCAGCGCCGCCTCGAAACGCGCTACGTCGAGCACGCCACACAACCGCGCCATGCCCCCGACGTTGTAGGCCGGGCTGTCCGGCTCCATCTGCCAGAGGAACCACATGCGCTGCTGGGAATAGGACAGCGGCACCGGTTGGCTGCGGTCGACTTTTTCAATGGGCGGCTGCTTGTTGGTGCTGCCACTGACCTGGATCAGGCGAACCTGTTCGGCAAATGCACCGAGTTCGCTGTGTTCGAACAGTACCCGCAGCGGCAACTCGACATCGCAGGCCTGGCGGGTGCGGGAGATGATTTGCGTGGCCAGCAGCGAGTGGCCGCCGAGGGCAAAAAAATCATCGCGCAAACCGACTTGCGCCAGGCCCAGCACTTCGCGCCAGATTCCGGCGACGTGTTGCTCCAGTTCAGTCACTGGCTCGACGTGTTCGCGAACCTGCCACTGCGGTTCCGGCAAGGCGCGGCGATCGAGTTTGCCGCTCGGGCCGAGGGGCATTTGTTCCAGGCGCATCAATTGTGCCGGGACCATGTATTCGGGCAGTTCGGCGGCCAAAGCGCTTTTCAGGCGTGCGGTTTGCCCGGCTTCCTCCCCGGCATGGTTCGCTGCGGTGTAGTAACCGATCAACTGCGCCCCGGCCACGGTGTCGCGCACCAGCACCACGGCTTGCGCAACGCCGTCCTGGGCCAGCAGGCGCGCCTGGATTTCCTCCGGCTCGACGCGGAACCCGCGCAACTTGACCTGCTGATCGAGACGGCCGAGGTATTCGATCACCCCATCCGCCGTCCAGCGCGCCCGGTCGCCAGTGCGATACAGGCGCGCGCCCGGCTCGCCCAACGGATCGACCACGAAGCGTTCGGCGGTCAACGCCGGGCGACCGAGGTAACCACGGGCCAGGCCAACGCCGCTGATGCACAACTCACCCGGCACACCGACCGGAACGGGATTGAGATCACTGTCGAGCACGCGGCAAATCACATTGCCCAGCGGCCGGCCAATCGGCGAGCGTTCGCCATCGGCGCTGGAGCATTGCCAGTGGGTGACGTTGATTGCGGTTTCAGTCGGTCCGTAGCGGTTGTGCAATTGCACTGCCGGCAGTTGCGCCAGCACCCGGTTGCGCAGCTCCGCCGGCAAGGCCTCGCCCCCGGAGAACACCCGGCGCAGGCTGGTACATTCAGCGCTCAGCGGCTCCTCGATGAACAGCGAAAGCAGCGGCGGCACGAAGTGCAACGTGGTCACGCCGTACGCTTGCACCAACTGCGCGATGCGATGCGGATCGCGGTGTTCGCCGGGACCGGCGATCAGCAAACGTGCGCCAGTGATCAGCGGCCAGAAGCACTCCCACACCGACACATCGAAACTGATCGGCGCCTTTTGCATCAGCACATCGGTTTCGTTCAGGCGGTAAGTGTCCTGCATCCATTGCAGGCGCTCGGCCAGCGCGGCGTGGGTGTTGCCGACGCCTTTGGGCTGGCCCGTGGAGCCGGAGGTGTAAATCACATAGGCAAGGTTGTCGCCGTACAGGTGCAACCCCGGCGCATGGCTCGGCCAGCCGTCCAGGTGCAGGGTGTCCATGGCGATCACGCTGACGCCGTCAGTCGCTGGCAGGCACTCAAGCAATCGGGTTTGCGTCAGCAGCAATTCAACACCGCTGTCGCTGAGCATGTAGGCCAGGCGTTCGGCCGGGTACTCCGGGTCCAGCGGCACGTAGGCTCCACCGGCCTTGAGGATCGCCAGCAGGCCGATCAGCAGTTGCGGCGAACGTTCGCAGGCGATGGCCACGCAAACGTCCGGGCCAACGCCTTTGTCGCGCAGGTAATGGGCCAGACGGTTGGCCCGGGTGTGCAGTTCGACGAAGTCCATCTGGCCACCGTCCCACACCAGCGCGATGCGCTGCGGGGTCTGGCGCGCCTGCTCAGTGAGCCACTCCGGCAGCCATTGGCTGGCCGCTGCGCAGGGTGCGCTGGCCCAGTCCGATTGCTGATGGTGCTCGGCAGCGGTCAACAGCGGCAGGTCACCGATGGCGGTGTCCGTTTGATCGCAGACAGCGCGCAGCAGGTTGCTGAAATGCTCGGCCAGGCGCTCGATGGTGGCGGCCTCGAACAATTCGCTGGCGTAGTCGAAGGACAGGGTCAGGCGACCGTTGCGGTCTTCTTCACTGTGCAACTGCAAATCGAACTTGGCTTCGCGGCTATGCCAGGGCAACTCTTCGGCCAACAACCCCGGCAAGCGCTTCAATGCGCCGAGGTCCCGTTGCTGGTGGTTGAACATGACCTGGAACAGACCTTGTTCACGGGCTTGCGGGAAGGCTTCCAGCAGTTGCTCGAACGGCAGGTCCTGATGCGCCTGCGCACCCAACGCCGCCTGACGGGTCTGCGCCAGCAGCTCAACGAATGGCAGGCGCGAGTCCACCTCGGCACGCAGCACCTGGGTATTGATGAAGAAACCGATCAGGCCCTGGGTTTCCAGGCGCGGACGGTTGGCATTGGGCACGCCGATACGGATATCACCCTGGCCGCTGTAGCGGTGCAACAAGGTCTGGAACGCAGCCAGCAACAGCATGAAGGCGGTCGATTCATGGGCCTGGGCGGTCTGGCGAATCCCATCGCTCAGGGGAGCGCCCAGACGCACGGTGTGGCGAGCGGCGCTGTGCAGTTGTTGGGCAGCACGTGGATGGTCGGTGGCCAGGCTCAGGGTTGGATGCTCATCACCCAAGCGGTCTTTCCAGTAGGCCAGTTGACGCTCGCCTTCCCCTTGCGCCAGCCATTGCCGCTGCCAGCTGCCGTAATCGGCGTACTGCGTCGGCAACGGCGCCAGCTCCGCTTGCTGGCCCTGGGAGGCGGCCGCATACAGGCGCGAGAACTCGTCGATCAGCACGTTCAGCGACCAGCCGTCAGCGATGATGTGGTGCATCGTCACCAGCAACTGATGGTCTTCGTCGTCGAGGCGAACCAGCGTCACCCACAGCAACGGGCCTTTCTCCAGGTCGAATTGGGTTCGCGCTTCGTCCTCTCGAATCTGCTGCGCCCGGGCCTCGCGCTCGGCGGTCGGCAGGTCGCTGATATCGATCAGTTGCAGGTTGAACCCGGCCGCCGCAACGACCTGTTGCAGCGCCACCCCGTCGCGCTCGAAGAATCGCGTGCGCAGGGATTCGTGGCGCTCGATCAACTGCTGGAAACTGGCGCGCAAGGCGTCCTCATCCAGTTCGCCGCGCAGGCGCAAGGCACCGGGAATGTTGTAGGCGCTGCTTTGCGGGTCGAGTTGCCAGGTGATCCACAGGCGGTTTTGTGCCAGCGATTGCGGCATCGGTTGCTGGCGCGACAGCGCCGTGATCGCGCCCTGGGCCAGGCCACCGTCCTGTTGCAGACGGGCCACGACATCGGCGAATGCGCCGAGGGTCGGCGCTTCGAACAGCAGACGCAGGTTCAACTCCAGACCGAGCTCTTCACGCAGGCGCGCCACCACTTGCGTCGCCGCTATGGAGTTGCCGCCGAGCAGGAAGAAATGATCATCGGCGCCCACCTGCGTCACTTGCAACTGCTCACACCAGATCTGGCCGATCAGGCTTTGCAGCTCGGAGCCCGACTCGATCCGGCCTGCACTTTGTGTGGCGGCCGACGGGAACATCGCGTAGCTGTCGAGACTGCCGTCCGCCAGACGATTGCGACACGCCGAGCGCTGCAATTTACCGCTGGAGGTCTTGGGCAGCGCGCCCGGATTGAGCAGCACCACCACGCTCGGCGCTTGCTGATACGCCTCGGCGACGGCTTGGCGAATGGCTTTGATCAAGGATTCCGGTGGCAGGATTTTCTGCACGCTGCGGCTGATTTCGGCGGCGATGCCGATACCTTCCTGACCATCAACCGTAACGGCAAAGGCGGCAACCCGGCCTTTGCGCACCACTTCCACTTCGCGCTCGACGGTCTGCTCGATGTCCTGCGGGTACAGGTTGTGCCCGCGCACGATCAGCATGTCCTTCAGGCGCCCGGTGATGAACAGCTCGCCATTGCGCAGGAAACCCAGGTCCCCGGTGCGCAGCCAGGTCTGGCCGGCGTGCCGGACGAAGGCCTTGGCCGACGACTCGGGATTGCGCCAGTAGCCTGAGGCGATGCTCGGCCCGCTGGCCCAGACTTCGCCGACGACGTTGTCGGCCTGCTCGCTGAGGGAGACCGGGTCGATGATCAGCACCGCGTGCGCCGGTTGGCTGATACCGCAACTCATGATCGCGCTGCCCTCGCCCGCTTCGACTCGGTTCTGCGCCAGGGCCTGATCGTCCACCCGCAGGTTGCCGATGCCTTTGCCGCGCGCGGTGCCGGCCACGAACAAGGTGGCTTCGGCCAGACCATAGGAGGCCATGAAGCTGTCCGCGGTGAAACCGCAGGTGGCGAACTTCCCGGCGAAGCGTTCCAGGGTATCGAGGCGGATCGGTTCGGAACCGGAATACGCCACGCGCCAGCCACTCAGGTCGAGCCGCTCCAGGGCTGACTCGCTGACCCGTTCGCTGCACAAGCGATAGGCAAAATCCGGCCCGCCGCTGATGGTGCCGCCGTATTCGCTGATCGCCTCCAGCCAGCGCAACGGCCGGCCGAGGAAATACGCCGGGGACATCAACACACAGGGCACGCCGCTGAAAATCGGCTGCAGCAGGCCGCCGATCAGGCCCATGTCGTGGTACAGCGGCAGCCAGCTGACGATGACGTCGTCGGGGTTCAGGTCAATGCCGAAACCGTGGCGAATCAGCAATTCGTTGGCCACCAGATTGCCGTGGCTGACTTGCACGCCTTTGGGCAGCGCGGTGGAGCCGGAGGTGTATTGCAGGAAGGCGATGTGATCGGCCTGCAGGTCCACCGCGACCCAGCGCTCGGCCAGTGCGCCGTCGAGGGTATCGACACACAGCAGCGGCGGCGCCCCTTCGATCTGCTGCAACCCTTCGCGCAGTCCGGCGCTGGTCAGCAGCAAGCGTGGCTGGGCATCGCTGATGATCGACAGCAGGCGCTCCTGATGATGACGGCGCGTCGACTCCGGCGGATAAGCCGGCACCGCGATCACCCCGGCGTACAGGCAACCGAAGAACGCCGCGACGTAATCCGGGCCGCTGGGGAACAGCAACACCGCGCGGTCGCCGACATCCGTTTGGGTCTGCAACGCGCCGGCAATCGTCCGCGCCCGCAAGTCCAGTTCGCGATAGCTGAGCAGCACCGCCTGGTCCTGGGTTTCGGCGAGAAAGCGCAGGGCCACCCGATCCGGCGTCAGGGCCGCGCGGCGCTGAAGGGCTTGGACCATTGTGCTGGGGAGTTCGAACGCGTCGATCATGAGGTTTCCTGCCTGAATTCGGCTTGCAATTGGAATCGGTTTTCTGACGTCGCACCCTGATCGAGGGCGCGCAGGACACGGTCTTCGCCGACCGCGCAAGGCATTGGCAATGCGGTTGTGACCGGGGCTGCTGCCCGGTTCCATTCACCAATGAGAACGGATGACGCCTGGAAATAATTAGTCGCCAGGCTGGAACGCAAAGTGGACGCAAGTGAGTCAGCGTGTCGCAGTTCTCACTCTGCACTTTTACAGCCCATTAGTTCTTCTTCTCATTTGACAATAATTATCATTAAGCCTAATTTGTCGCTCGATGTGTAGGACGGCCCCCGGTTTTTTTCCCCGTCCCACTAACCTTTTGGCAGCAGGGTGATTTCCATGATGGAACCAGTATCCACAAGCAGGTGCGATACACCGCTACTTCAGGCATTCGTCGACAATCGACTGATCCTGGTGAAGATTGCAGCCCGAATTACCGGTTGCCGCTCACGTGCCGAAGATGTTGTGCAGGATGCTTTCTTCCGGCTGCAATCGGCCCCGCCCATCACCAGTTCGATCAAGGCCCAGCTCAGCTACCTGTTCCAGATCGTGCGCAACCTGGCGATCGACCATTACCGCAAGCAGGCGCTGGAGCAGAAGTATTCCGGTCCTGAAGAGGAAGGGCTGAATGTGGTGATCCAGGGCGCGTCCCCGGAAACCTCGCACATCAATTTCTCGACCCTGGAGCACATTGCCGATGCGTTGACCGAGTTGCCGAGCCGCACCCGCTACGCCTTCGAGATGTATCGCCTGCACGGCGTACCGCAAAAGGACATCGCCAAGGAACTCGGCGTCTCACCGACCCTGGTGAACTTCATGATCCGTGATGCGTTGGTGCATTGCCGCAAGGTGTCGGGCAACCGGGGTGATATGGCTGCTCGCCAATAAGATCCAGGATCTGCATCGCGCCCTTCGCGAGCAAGCCTGAGACTCAAGACCACAACGAATCTTGAGTCTCAGGCTTCAAGCCAGTCTGCACCGATCAAAAAACCGCTCCCGCCCCAACACCATCAAGGCCGCGCGCTTGTGCGGGAAGTCGAACTCTTTCTCACAGTGAAAGCGCTGCTCCTGCATGTACCCGATCATCTTCGCGTTATCGGCACGGGGCTCGGCCACCACGCGCCGGGTGCGCGGATCATCGAGAAACAGGTAATGCACCAGCGCCGATAACCAGCTCGCCACCTTGTGCGGGCCGCGGTGATTTTCTTCGCCCACCAGCATGTGAATGCCACGGTCGTAATCGCCGGCCTCATAGAAGGGTGCGATGCGATCTTCCTTGGCCCAGTAGGCTTCGAAATAAGCGAAGGGTTGGTCGTCGAAACAACCGATCAGCGTCAGCGTGTGCGGGTCGGCTTCGAGTTTGCTCAGGTATTGGCGATGCTGGTCGAGGCTGCCCTCCTCCTGCCAGAAACTCGCGACTCGCGGGCTGTTCTGCCAGCGGTTGAAGCGTGCCAGGTCTTGCTCGATGTCCAGCGTGCGCAGGGAAACCCGGGCACCCAGCCGCGCATCGAAGCGTTGATACACTTCCCCCCGGGGCTTGACCGGCCGCCGTGGGTGGCGCTTGCCGTCGGTGATGAGCATCTGCTGCGGGTAGCTGCCGGTCAGGGAATGCCCCAGCCACGGCGGCGGCAACTGCCAGAACACGGTGCGCTCGCAGTGATACTGGCCGCTGACGGGAGTCGGAATCAGCAGACCGCTGGACACGGCTTCGTCCGGCACCTCTTGCAGTTGCCAGGTCAGACGCTGACAGTCAGGGTCACGAGCGAACAGCCAGTAACAGGCCGTCCACAATGCCTGCCCTTCAGGGCGACTGAAGCGCTCCTCCAGTTGCACGTTCAACTCCCGGCCACGACTGAGCCGCAAGGCGGGCAACGGTTGCCCTTCCAGGCTGAGGCTCAGGCGGCAATCGGTTTCATCAGCGGCAAGACAACTGCCCGTCGGCAGACACAGGGCAGTCAGGTCATTGAGATTGGGCATGGGGCGGGCTCACGATAATCGTCGACAGTTCAACGAAGTGACGTGAGCCAGGGCGGGAAATTTAGCCAAAAACCGTCAATTGGCAACTTGGGGCACCGGTGCATTGCGCTGGACCGGCACCAGCGCAATCTTGTACGGCTCGAAAATCTTCAACATCTGGCCGTTGTCCCGCAAGCCTTGCAACAACTTGCCGAATGCCTCGCCGCTGATGGGTGCGGTCGGACGCAGAATGGCGTAATGGTGATAGACCTGGTCGACGCGCTGGGACGCCAGCAAACTGCCGGCGACTTTTTCATTGCGCAGGAAGTAGTCGCTCAGGTACGAACGTGTGACCAGGGCAATGTCGGCCCGGTCGCGTAAAACCATCAGCAGATTGCTGTCATGGGAATAAGTCAGCGTGGCGTTGTAGTTTTTCGCGAGGTACAGAGGGTCGGCATTGAAGTTGGCGAACTCGTAGTGATAGCCGCTGAACAGTGCCAGGCGCTTGCCTTTCAGGTCGGCAAAATAGCTTTGCTGTCGATCGGGCAGGCGTTGCGCAACAAAAATCTCGGCGTCCTCCAGCCCCATGTCGACGGCCGTGTGGGGGATCTCTTCCCAACCCCAGGCGGGATTTTCGAAAATGGCCATGTCGACCCGGCCCTGCTTGAAATCACCGAAGCGCCGAGGAATGGAGGTGGGCACCAGGACAAACTGGTAGTCAGTTTGCGATGCATTCAGGGCCTCGACCAGTTGCGGCAGCAACCCGGTATCGGCCCCGGATTCCGGGCGCACGGTATAGGGCGGAAAGTGCGCGGCACCTATGCGCACCAGTTGCGCAGCCTGGGACGGCATCATCGTTGACGCCGTAAGCATCGCCAGCAAAAGCCGCGAGGCTGACCGAATTGGCGAACCCATCAAAACGCCCCACTCCCCAATAAAACGGTACCCATGCATTCAAGCTAGGCGGTTTCGACAAGTTAGCCAGTTTAATGCTGGCCAATACAAGCTTATTGCCGGTCTTCCAGCACCAGAATCAGCGCTTCATCGGCCAACTGATCGAGACTCATGCTGCCGCCGGCACGAAACCAGGTGGTGGTCCAGGACAATGCACCGGTCAGGAAGCGGCGGGTGATGAACACATCGCCACGGATAAACCCCGCGGACTTGGCTTCACCCAGCACTTGCAGCCAGATGTCTTCGTAGATGTCCCGCAGCGCCAGGACCTTGGCCTGGCCCTCTTCGGACAGCGAGCGCCATTCGTAGACCAGCACGGCCATGGCCTCACCGCTGCCGCCCATGATCGACTGCAACTCACAGCGAATCAGCGCAAGCACCTGCTCGCGCACACTGCCGGCCTCGGCGATGGCCGCACGCATCAACGCGGTGTTGTAGAGAATGGTCTCCTCCATCACGGCGCGCAGGATTTCGTCCTTGCTCTTGAAGTGATGGAAAATACTCCCGGACTGAATGCCCACGGCGCCGGCCAGGTCGCGCACGGTCGTGCGTTCATAGCCTTTATTGCGAAACAGGTGGGCCGCCACTTGCAGCAGCTTGCCACGGGCGCTGTCCGGGTCGGTCAGTTGGCCGTCGTCGACCAATTGGCGCATCACCCTCAGGGCTTTTTGCTCGTCCACCCGTTCTCTCCTACAGTCGTTCAATCAATAACGCCGATCCCCCCGAAAACAGTGGGGTTGCGCGGGCAATTTAAGCGCAAGGATGCAACCAAGCAAGCGCTTGGGCAGAAGAAAATCAAGTCATTTACAAACCAAGCGCTTGCTTGGTAATGTCGACACACTTCGGTTGGAGGTGGCTATGGAATGGACTGCGCCTAAAACAATTCGCATCGGTTGCGCCAGCGCCTTCTGGGGCGATACCTCGACCGCTGCCGCGCAACTGGTCGAACACGGGCATCTGGACTATCTGGTCTTCGATTACCTGGCCGAAATCACCCTGTCGATCATGGCCGGCGCACGGATGAAAGATCCCCAGGCCGGCTATGCGGGCGACTTCATCGAAGTGCTCGCGCCCTTGCTGGGGCAGCTCGCGCAGCAGAACATCCGGGTCATCAGCAATGCCGGCGGGGTCAACCCCCAAGCCTGCGCCGCCGCCCTGCAAGCGGCCTGCGACAAGGCCGGGGTGGCGCTGAAGATCGCCGTGCTGCTGGGTGACGATCTGCAGCCGCAATTCAAACAGCTGGGCAACCTGGGCATTCGTGAAATGTTCAGCGGCGCGCCCCTGCCATCGATGTGCGTCTCGACCAATGCCTACCTCGGCGCACCCGGCATTGTCGAAGCCCTGCGCCTGGGGGCGGACATCGTGATCACCGGGCGCGTGGTCGATAGTGCGGTGGTCAGCGCCGCGCTGGTGCATGAGTTCGGCTGGTCGTGGCATGACTACGACAAGCTCGCCCAGGCGGCACTGGCCGGGCACATCATCGAATGCGGCGCCCAGTGCACGGGCGGCAACTTCACCGACTGGCGCGCCGTGCCCGACTACGAACACATCGGTTTTCCCATCGTCGAAGTCAGCGCCGACAGCCAGTTCATCGTCAGCAAACCTGAAGGTACGGGCGGGCTGGTCACGCCGCTGACGGTGGGCGAACAGATGCTGTATGAAATCGGTGACCCTCGCGCATACCTGCTGCCCGACGTGGTGTGCGATTTCACTCAGGTCAAACTGCTGCAACAGGGCAGGAACGCGGTGCAGGTGCACGGCGCCAGAGGCCTGCCGCCGACCGCTCAATACAAGGTCAGCGCCACGTACCCCGATGGTTTCCGCTGCACCGCCAGTTGCCTGATCGCCGGCATCGATGCCGTCGACAAGGCGCGACGGGTCGGTGACGCGATCATCAACAAGACCTCGGAAATGTTCCGCCAGCGCGGCTGGGCGCCCTACAGCGACGTGAGTATCGAGTTGCTGGGCAGCGAGGCCACCTACGGCCCCCACGGCCAGCGCCATGACAGCCGCGAAGTGGTGATCAAACTCGCGGTGCGTCATCCGGACAAGCAGGCATTGATCGTGTTCTCCCGGGAAATCGCCCAGGCCGCCACCGGCATGGCGCCGGGGCTGACCGGCATTGTCGGTGGCCGGCCGACGGTGTATCCGCTGATCCGGCTGTTCTCGTTCCTGATCGACAAAACCGCCTGCACGCTGGACATTGATTTCATGGGCCAGCGCCACCCGTATGCCCTGCCCGCCCTCGATGTGCTCGACCCGCTGGACCTGCCAGCCCCGCTCGCGCCGCCGAAACCGCTTGGCCTGGCCGACGCCAGCGTGGCCCTGGTCAAACTGGCGGTTGCACGCTCGGGCGACAAGGGTAACCACAGCAATATCGGCGTCATGGCCCGCGAGCCGGAGTTCCTGCCATGGATTGCCGAGGCCTTGACCCCGGAAGTGATCGTCGACTGGATGGGCCACGTCCTCGACCCCATCCACGGGCGGGTCGAACGCTGGTACTTGCCGGCCAGCCACAGCCTGAATTTCCTGCTGGAAAACGCCCTCGGCGGCGGCGGTGTCGCCAGCCTGCGCATCGATCCGCAAGGCAAGGCCTTCGCCCAGCAACTGCTGGAAATCCAGATCCCGGTGCCGCAGCGCATCGCCGACCAGTTCAACTAGAGGATTGCCGCCATGGCCTACGATTCGATTTTCAAAGCCGATTTGTTTGCCGGCCAAAACATCATCGTCACCGGTGGTGGCAGTGGCATCGGCCGCTGCACCGCCCACGAACTGGCGGCCCTCGGCGCCCATGTGCTGCTGGTCGGGCGCAAGGCCGACAAACTGAAAACCGTTGCGGCGGAGATCGCCGACGACGGTGGCAAGGCCGATTGGGCGGTTTGCGATATCCGCGAGGAAGAATCGGTAGAACACCTGGTCAGCGAATTGATCCGCAAGCATGGCCCCATTCATGGCCTGGTCAACAATGCAGGCGGGCAGTACCCGTCGCCCTTGGCCTCGATCAATCAGAAGGGTTTCGAAACCGTGATGCGCACCAATCTGGTGGGCGGTTTCCTGATGGCCCGGGAAGTGTTCAACCAGTCCATGAGCAAGCACGGCGGCGCCATCGTCAACATGCTCGCCGACATGTGGGGCGGCATGCCAGGTATGGGCCACTCCGGTGCGGCACGTTCGGGCATGGATAACCTGACCAAGACTGCCGCGTACGAATGGGGTCATGCCGGGGTGCGGGTCAACGCCGTGGCGCCGGGGTGGATTGCCTCCAGCGGCATGGACACCTACGAAGGCGCCTTCAAGGCCGTGATCCCGACCTTGCGCGAACATGTGCCGCTCAAGCGCATCGGCACCGAATCGGAAGTCAGCGCGGCGATTGTTTTCCTGCTCAGCCCGGCAGCGGCGTTTGTCAGCGGCAGCACCTTGCGCATCGATGGCGCCGCCAGCCTCGGCGGCCGCGCCTGGCCGATCCACAAGGCGACCAACAGCGAGTCGTACAACGGTTTCCACCGCGCCTATATACCAGACGTGTTGAAGGACAAGGAATAACCCATGCCGGTGATTCAGTCGTTACTCGACCCCCACAGCGAGCCGTTCGCCCAGAACCGTGCGGCAATGCTGAGCGCCATCGAGCAAGTTCGCGTGCTCGAACAGAACCTGCTGAACAAGGCGGCCGAAGCGAAGCCGAAGTTCGAAAAGCGCGGCCAGTTGCTGCCTCGCGAGCGCCTCAATCTGCTGCTGGATCCCGGCGCGCCGTTTCTTGAGCTGGCCAGCCTGGCCGGCTACAAGCTGCATGATGACAAGGACGGCAGCTGCGCCGGTGGCGGCTTGATCGGCGGTATCGGCTATGTGTCCGGCGTACGTGTGTTGGTAGTCGCCAACAACAGCGCGATCAGGGGCGGGACCATCTCTCCCAGCGGCTTGAAGAAATCCCTGCGCCTGCAACAGATCGCCATGGAAAACAAACTGCCGGTGATCACCCTCGCCGAAAGTGGCGGCGCCAATCTCAATTACGCGGCGGAGATTTTCGTCGAAGGCGCGCGCAGCTTTGCCAATCAGGCGCGGATGTCGGCCATGGGCTTGCCGCAAGTCACCGTGGTGCATGGCTCGGCCACGGCGGGCGGCGCCTATCAGCCGGGGCTGTCGGATTACGTGGTGGTGGTGCGCGGCAAGGCCAAGCTGTTTCTCGCAGGTCCCCCACTGCTCAAGGCCGCCACCGGCGAAGTCGCCACCGATGAAGAACTGGGCGGCGCCGAAATGCACGCACAAACCGCCGGCACCGCCGAATACCTGGCTGAAAACGACGCCGACGGCGTGCGCCAGGTACGCGAGATTGTCAGCCTGTTGCCGTGGAACGAACAACTGCCCCCACTCCCCGAACGTCGCTGGGAGGAGCCGCTCTACCCCATCGACGAGTTGCTGGGCCTGATCCCGGATGACCCGAAAAAACCCTACGACGTGCGCGAAATCATCACCCGTCTCGCCGACGCTTCGAACTTTCTTGAATTCAAGGGCGAGTTCGATCAGCAGACTGTGTGCGGTCATCTGAAAATTCAGGGCCGCGCCTGTGGCTTCATCGGCAACAACGGCCCGATCACGCCAAAAGGCGCGAGCAAGGCCGCGCAGTTCATCCAGCTGTGCGACCAGAGCCAGACGCCGCTGCTGTTTTTCCACAACACCACCGGGTTCATGGTCGGCACCGAATCGGAGCAGCAAGGCGTGATCAAACACGGTGCGAAGATGATTCAGGCGGTGGCCAACGCCCGGGTGCCGAAGCTGACCATCGTCGTCGGTGGTTCCTACGGCGCGGGCAACTATGCGATGTGCGGACGCGGCCTCGACCCGCGCTTCATCTTCGCCTGGCCCAACAGCCGCACCGCCGTGATGGGCGGCGCGCAAGCGGGCAAGGTGCTGCGCATCGTCACCGAGGCCAAACAGGCCAAGGACGGCCTGGTGCCCGACCCGAAAATGCTCGACATGCTCGAACAGGTCACCGCGCAGAAACTCGACAGCCAGTCCACGGCGCTCTACGGCAGCGCCAACCTCTGGGACGACGGTTTGATCGACCCGCGCGATACCCGGACCTTGCTGGGTTATCTGCTGGATATCTGTCACGAGGCCGAAGTGCGGCCTCTGCAAACCAACAGCTTTGGTGTGGCGCGGTTCTAAGCCGACTAACAGGAGAACAATAAAAATGATCTTCACCCAGGAACACGAAGCACTGCGCCGCACCGTGCGCCAGTTCGTCGAGCACGAGATCAACCCCCACGTCGATGAGTGGGAAAAGGCCGGGCGCTTCCCCATCCACGACATCTTCCGCAAGGCCGGCGACCTCGGCTTGCTGGGCATTTCCAAACCGGAAAAATTCGGCGGCATGGGGCTCGACTACAGCTATTCGATCGTCGCCGCCGAAGAGTTCGGCACTATCCGTTGCGGCGGCATTCCAATGTCCATCGGCGTGCAGACCGACATGTGCACACCGGCGCTGGCACGGTTCGGTTCCGATGAGCTACGCGAGCAATTCCTGCGCCCGGCCATCAGCGGCGAACAGGTCGGCTGCATCGGCGTCTCCGAAGTCGGCGCCGGTTCCGACGTGGCCGGGCTGAAAACCACCGCGCGCAAGGACGGCGACGACTACGTGATCAACGGTAGCAAGATGTGGATCACCAACTCGCCGAGCGCCGACTTCATCTGCCTGCTGGCCAACACCTCGGACGACAAGCCGCACATCAACAAGTCGCTGATCATGGTGCCGATGAACACACCGGGCATCAGCTTGAGCTCGCACCTGGACAAGCTCGGCATGCGCAGCTCGGAAACCGCCCAGGTGTTTTTCGACAACGTGCGCGTGCCGCAGCGCAACCGCATCGGCCATGAAGGCGCGGGGTTCATGATGCAGATGCTGCAATTCCAGGAGGAACGCCTGTTCGGCGCAGCCAACATGATCAAGGGCCTGGAGTACTGCGTCGACAGCACCATCGAATACTGCAAGGAACGCAAGACCTTCGGCAACGCGCTGATCGACAATCAGGTGATCCACTTCCGCCTGGCGGAACTGCAAACCGAAATCGAATGCCTGCGAGCGCTGGTCTATCAGGCTACCGAGCAATACATCAAAGGCCAGGACGTCACGCGCCTGGCCTCCATGGCCAAGCTCAAGGCCGGGCGGCTGGGCCGCGAAGTCAGTGACAGTTGCCTGCAATACTGGGGCGGCATGGGCTTCATGTGGGACAACCCGGTGGCCCGGGCTTACCGCGATGTACGTCTGGTGTCGATCGGCGGCGGCGCCGACGAAATCATGCTGGGGATCATCTGCAAACTCATGGGCATTCTGCCGGGGAAAAAGAAATGAACAACCTGCCGGTTTGCCAGACTTTGCTGCTGGAACTGCACAACGGCGTGTTGCACATCACCCTCAACCGCCCGGAATGCCGCAATGCGATGAGCTTGCAGATGGTCGCCGAGTTACGCTCGGTGCTGGCCGCGGTACGCGATAAACCCGGGGTTCGCGCACTGGTGATCGGCGGCGTCGGCGGGCACTTCTGTGCCGGCGGCGACATCAAGGACATGGCCAATGCCCGCGCTCAAGGCCCAACTGCGCACCGGGACCTGAACCGGGTGTTCGGCGCGCTATTGCAGGAGGTGCAACACGCACCGCAAGTGGTGATTACTGTGCTGCAGGGCGCGGTACTCGGCGGCGGTCTCGGCCTGGCCTGTGTCAGCGATATCGCCATGGCCGATCATCAGGCGCAATTCGGCCTGCCGGAAACCAGCCTCGGCCTGCTGCCGGCGCAGATAGCGCCATTCGTGGTGCAACGCATCGGCTTGACCCAGACCCGGCGCCTGGCCCTGACGGCGGCACGTTTTGATGGTACTCAGGCACGGCGCATGGGGCTGGTGCATTTTGTCGAGCATGATCCGCAGGCACTGGCCGAACGGCTCGACGAGGTGTTGGCCCATGTGTTGTGTTGCGCGCCGGGGGCGAATGCGGCGACCAAGAAACTCTTGCTGGCCAGTGCCGGACAGCCGTCGGATGAGTTGCTTGATCAAGCGGCTGAATGGTTCAGCGAAGCGGTGACCGGAGCCGAAGGCATCGAGGGAACGATGGCCTTCTTGCAAAAACGCAAACCGGGGTGGGCCTCTTAAAAGCTTCGCGAGCGTGCTCACGATGAGGCCCGACCAGACACCGCGAAATTCAGAGAGCCTAACCATGCCCGGACTCAAAAAAATCCTCATCGCCAACCGCGGTGAAATCGCCTGCCGCATCCAGCGCACGGCCCAGGCACTGGGCTATCGCACCGTCGCCGTGTTCAGCGATGCCGACGCCGATGCGCTGCACGTGCGGATGGCCGACGAGGCGGTCAAGCTCGGCCCGGCCCCGGTGCAACAGTCTTACCTGAACATCCCGGCCATCCTCGACGCAACCCGGCGCACAGGCGCGGATGCGATCCATCCGGGCTACGGCTTCCTCTCGGAAAACGCCGGGTTTGCCCTCGCGTGCAGGGATGCCGGCATCACCTTCATCGGCCCCAGCCCCGAGGCCATCGAACTGATGGGCAGCAAGCGCCTGTCGAAGATCGCCATGATCGAAGCCGGTGTGCCCTGCATCAACGGTTATCAAGGCGCCGAACAGGACGACGCCACCCTGAGCCGCGAAGCCGAGCGCATCGGCTATCCCTTGATGATCAAGGCCAGCGCCGGCGGCGGTGGACGCGGCATGCGCCTGGTGCACGACGCCAGCGACTTGCTGGAACAGATTCGCACCGCGCGCTCCGAAGCCTTGAACGGTTTTGGCAGCGCTGAACTGATTCTCGAACAGGCACTCATCGAACCCCGCCACGTCGAGATCCAGTTGTTCGGTGACCGGCATGGCAACTTGATTTACCTCGGCGAGCGCGATTGCTCGGTGCAGCGCCGGCATCAGAAAGTCATTGAGGAGGCGCCCTGCCCGGTGATGACCGCTGAGCTGCGCCAGGCCATGGGCGAAGCGGCGCTCAAGGCCGGGCGAGCGGTGAAGTACGTGGGCGCGGGCACCGTGGAGTTTTTGCTGGATGCGCGTGGGCAGTTCTATTTCCTTGAGATGAACACCCGGCTGCAAGTGGAGCACCCGGTGACCGAACTGATCACCGGGCTGGACCTGGTGGCCTGGCAACTGAACATCGCCGAAGGGCAACCGCTGCCCTTGCGCCAGGAACAGGTGCAACTCACAGGCCACGCCATGGAAGTGCGCCTGTATGCCGAAGACCCGGCCCAAGGCTTCTTGCCGCAAACCGGGCGAGTCGTGGCCTGGGAGCCGGCATTGCAGGACGGTGTGCGGATCGACCACGGACTGATCGAAGGCCAGGTCATCAGTCCCTTCTACGACCCGATGCTCGGCAAGCTCATCGCTCACGGTGCCACCCGCGAAGAAGCCCGGCGCAAATTGCTGCGGGCGGTACAAGACAGCGTGCTGCTGGGGCTGCAAAGCAATCAACGCCTGCTTGCCAGCCTGCTGGAACACCCGCAGTTCGCTGGTGGAGATTTCAGTACCGGTTTCATCGCGCAGCATTTCGCCGACCACGCCTGCCTGCATCCCGAGCCCCCAAACGCGCAGCACTTGGCCATCGCCGCCGCCCTGTTCTATCAGGCGGCGGCACAGGCTCACCCGGCCCCGCTTGGCGGTTGGCGCAACAACGCCAGTGTGCCGCTGCACTATCGCATCGGCCTTGAGGATCGGGACTGGCCGGTAGCGTTACAGGCGATCCCGGGCCAGCCGTTGTGCATTCAGGTCGCCGAGCGCAGCCTCGAACTGAAGATCATCCACAGCGACGGACGCTGGGTCAGCCTGGAAATCGAAGGCGTTCGCCAACGCCACGCTTATCGCCTGGAGGCCGGGCGCCTCTGGCTGTTTACCCGGCCGGGCAGTCTGCAGTTCGTGGATCGCACTCAGGCGCAGGTTACCGGCCAGGCCAGTGTCAGCTCCGGCACCCTCAAGGCACCGATGGACGGGGCGATTGTCGACGTCCTGGTCAACGAAGGCAGCAAAGTGACCAAGGGCCAACTGCTGGTGGTACTGGAGGCGATGAAAATGGAGCACCCATTGAAATCGGGCATCGACGGTGTGCTCAAACGCTTGCAGGTCAAAGTCGGGGATCAGGTGAAAAACCGGCAGATTCTGTTGGAGGTCGAATAAGGCGCTAGGCGGAACCGCCGGGTTTGGCTACGCTCAAACCCTACAGGACGCGGATATCAGGAACCCTGCAATGCCTCATTGGCTGGTCATTGATCTGGAGGCCACCACCGATGAGGGTGGATGGCCCGTAACAGATATGGAAATCATTGAAATCGGCGCCACCCTGGTGGACCGCAAGGGACGTGAACTGGACCACTTCCAGCGCTTCGTCCGGCCTTTGCGACGGCCGTTACTGACGCCGTTCTGCCGCGAGCTGACGCACATCACCCAAGCCAACATCGATGCCGCACAACCGCTGGGCGAAGTCTGGCCGGCGTTTGAGCGCTGGCTTGGCCATCACCACACACGACTGGAAGGCTGGGTCAGCTGGGGCGATTACGATCGCAAACAACTGCTTCAGGAGTGGCAGCGCCTGGGACTCGCCAGCGTGCTGGCCAACGTGCCGCACATGAACCTCAAACAGCGCTTTGCCAAGGCCCGACGCCTGGAACGCCCGCTGGGGCTCAACGGCGCCCTGCAACTGGCCGGCCTGCAGTTCACCGGCCAGCAACACCGGGCGCTGGAGGATGCGCGCAATACCGCGCGCCTGCTGCCGCTGGTTCTTCCGCTTTAGACAGGTGACGACTCCCGGGGCCTTGTGCATACTGGCCAGCCCTTTTTAGCCCTTTTCGAGGAATCGCCCATGTTTAAAGTCAACGAGTACTTCGACGGCACCGTCAAGTCGATCGCCTTTGGCACCGCAGAAGGTCCAGCGACCATCGGCGTCATGGCACCGGGCGAGTACGAATTCGGCACCAGCCAGCGTGAAATCATGCACGTGGTCAGCGGCGCATTGACCGTCAAGTTGCCAGACAGCAGCGACTGGGAAACCTTCGCCACCGGCAGCCAGTTCAACGTACCGGCCAACAGCAAGTTCCAGCTGAAAGTCGCCGTCGACACCGCTTACCTGTGCGAATACCGCGGCTAAGCCTGCGGGGCCTGCACCAAAAAGTCGCCGCAATAAAAATGCCCGTGTTTTTCGACACGGGCATTTTTTATTCTGCGCAAAGTTACTCGAGGATCTCCACCGGCATGCCGACTTCGAGTCGACCGTTGCCATCGTTGACCAGGTTCTGGCCGAACATTGCCCCGTCCGCCTGGGCACGGTATTTCTGCAAGGTGGCCAAGGGTTCGCGGTCGTCGCTGCGCTCCCCGGTCTGCGGGTCGATGGTGGTCAGGATGCAGCGTGAACAGGACTTGACCACGCGGAACTCGAGTTCGCCGATACGGATACGCTTCCAGCCATCCTCGGCGAACGCCTCACTGCCTTCGATCACCAGGTTCGGCCGGAAACGCAGCATCTCCAACGGACGCCCGACCCGTTGCGACAAATCCGCGAGAGAGGCCTGGCCAATCAGCAACAGCGGATAGCCATCGGCGAACGCCACCTGGTCGTCATCCTTGCCGTAGCCAGCCTCCGTCATCCGCGCCCGATCCAGCGGCACTTGCACCAGGCGTGTCGGTTTGCCGATGAATCGGCTGACCCAGGCCCCTGCTTCATCACCTGCATCGGGGACTCGCAAGGTATCGCGCCAGATCGTCACGCCACGCAACTCTGCATCGTTACCGGGCAAGGCAATGTCGATCGGCGAATGGCCAGGCGCGCTGAGGGTCAAGCCACCTTCGGCATTCCACAGTGCCGACAACTGGCTCATCTGCGCTACCGCACGCTGGGTCAGGAAGCGCCCGCTGGCCTCGTCCACCAGCATCCAGCGGCGATCGCCGTCCAGCCCAAGCTTATCCAGACCGATCGCTTGCAAGGTCTCGCCCTTGGCGGACTTCAACGGATAACGATACAGCGCGCTCAGTCGCAACATGGCCACTCCCTGTCAGGTAAAAACGCCACCCTATACGAGCTTTACGGCCGAATCAAAGGCTGACGAGCAAACACTGCCCCGGTGGGGGGCAGGCCTGATCAGGCCGGTACTTCGTCAAGCATCAGGCGCTGGCGAACCACGTCGACGAGTTTGTCCGGCTGGAATTTGGAAAGGAAATTGTCGCAACCGACCTTTTTCACCATCGAGTCGTTGAAGCTGCCGGACAGCGAGGTGTGCAGCACCACGTACAAGCCGCGCAGGCGCGGGTCGTTGCGAATTTCGGTGGTCAGGCGATAGCCATCCATTTCCGGCATTTCCGCATCGGTGAAGACCATCAGCAGTTTTTCGGTCATGTCCACGCCGGTATCAGCCCAGGCCTTGAGCATGTTCAAGGCCTTCAACCCGTCGCTGGCGATGTGCATCTTCACACCCAGTTGTCCCAGGGTATCGCGCAATTGCGTCAGGGCCACGTTGGAGTCATCCACCAGCAGCACCTCACGGCCACGGGCACGTTCCAGAACCGGATCTTCGAGCTTGGCGCGGGAGACCTTGGCGTTGTAAGGGACGATCTCGGCCAGGACCTTTTCGACGTCGATGATTTCCACCAATTGGTCATCGACCTTGCTGATGGCCGTCAGGTAGTGCTGGCGGCCGGCACTGCTCGGGGGCGGCAGGATGGCTTCCCAGTTCATGTTGACGATCCGGTCCACGCCACCGACCAGGAAGGCCTGAACCGAACGGTTGTATTCGGTGACGATAATCGTGCTGCCTGGCCCCGGCACCAACGGGCGCATGCCGATGGCCTGGGACAGGTCGATCACCGGCAGGGTCTGGCCACGCAGGTTGACCACGCCGCACACAAACGGATGGCGCTGCGGCATCAGCGTCAACTTTGGCAGTTGCAGGACTTCCTGCACTTTAAAGACGTTGATCGCGAACAATTGCCGTCCGGCGAGCCGGAACATGAGAATTTCCAGGCGATTCTCACCCACCAGTTGCGTGCGTTGGTCTACCGTGTCGAGAATGCCGGCCATCAATGACTCCAGGTCTTGTTCGGATGAATTCACTTAAGGAAGGTTATCGGCTGTTTTTGCCGAAGCTTGACCCTCTCTAAAATGCCACGCCCGGCCATTGATGTCACATTAACATCATGCTTTACTGGCGCTGTGATTACATCTGCCGTACTTCCGCGCCACGCGACCCCGGTTCTCGCGAAAGGTTCCCCTGCGTAAGGGATCCCCCTACCAACAATCAGGTACAACCTGATATTCGCAATATCCAATAGCCATTAATGTGACGCCATTCTCATTGCATGAACGGAGTCAGGCTTTTGTGTGCGATCGCAAGCCAGTGGCCAACCACCCTCTCGTGTTCCCCAGCCTGCCTGCGGGCCAGCCGCAAGTCGTTCACCCGACGACTCGGCAATGCCGGGGTTCCGACCGCCCTCGTCGACACACACGATATCCCCTCATTTGATATGACGCTGTGGAGATAAGTATGCCGAACGACCGTAAAGAGTGGGCCCTGAGGCTCCCGGAGTTTCTAGTCGAGGCTGAAACACTCCTGGCTAAAACCGAGGAATGCCTGAGTCATCTGCAACTCATCAGCAATGACAAGGACGCCATCGACTGTCTGCTCAGCACACTGCTCAAGCTGGCCAACAAGGCCGATGCCCTGGCGTTGGCGGCCGTGTCTGAATTCTCCCTGCATATTCATGGCCTGCTGAACCACGCACAGAACACCATGAGCCTGCACGACGAGGCGCTGAGTGCCCTGAAAGACTGCCTGACCCTGATTGCCTGGCAACTCGAACTCATTGACCAGACCACCGGACAGCTCAGTCTCGACGACAGCGAACAGGCCACCCTGATCGAAGCCTTTGCCTTTCAAGTCGGGCAAAGCCGGTTTCAACCACCGGTCAATGCCAGGCCCTTCACCCTCGTATCCTATTCGGAGCGGCAGGCCTGAACTTGCCAAACCATGCCGTATGGCGTGTTCCGGTTATCAATATCGCGCTCTAACTTGAGTGCGCACAGGTCGCAAATGAATGTTTCATAGCTATAAGCGACATCATTAAACAACCACTCTTGCCCATCGACAATTGCGCACCTGCCTTGACCCGGGTGTTGCCTGATATCAACAAAAAAACCTAAGGTAATCGGCATTTTGCGACGGTAACAACCAACTTGTTCCATTATGGAATCATCCTCCAGACGACTGGGCGCCTGACTTTTCGGACATACATACGGACGCGACCATCGGTATCTTAAGTGCTAACATGCCGCCTGTTAGTTGACGCCAATTAATGGCAGTGTGATTGCAGCCGGATACAGCTCGCTGCAGTTCGGAGCTGAACGCGTCGGCGCTCCACATGAAAAAACAGGGGCCTGTCAGCCAGCATGACCGGTCAGCCCGCAGCGAACATCCATTGGCTCCATCCGCTATGCACGCCAGCCTCAAGTCAATCGCCAAGTGGCCACCCTCCCGGGAAAATGCACGCACATTCACGCTATTGCTATGCGTCTGCTCGACCCTCGGCAGTCTACTGGTCCATGGCTTGTCCATTCCGCTCCCCCTGTCATTGCTGGTGCTCAACGTTGCGGCGCTGACCAGTGTTGCCGTGCAGTATTGCCTCTCGCGCAAATCGATCAAATTCCAGCCCCAGGAACTGGCCGACCGGCTATTACAGGTCCAGGAAAACGAGCGTCACCGACTGAGCCGCGAACTGCATGACGACATCGGTCAATTGCTGACCGCCGCAAAACTGCAAAGTGACTGGCTCAAACGCCGGATGCCCGAAGAGCTCCAGGGACAATGTTCGGTCCTCTGTGACACGCTGGAAGAAACCCTCGCCAAAGTTCGTGACGTATCCGCCATTCTCAATCCCCGGCAGTTGACCAGCCTTGGGCTGGAAGCCAGTCTGCGGGCGCACCTGCTCAAGACCCTGGCCAACACCCCGGTGCACTGGAGCCTGGAATGCCAGCAGCGCCTGACCGGCATACCGGAGGAAATGGCCGTGGCGGCTTTCCGCATTACCCAGGAAGCGGTCACCAACATCCTGCGACATGCCCAGGCCAAGAACCTGCTAGTGTGCCTGCAGCGTCTGCCCCAAGGCCTGAAGTTGCAGATCAGCGACGATGGCCAGGGCTTCGCACCCGCATCAGACCCTGGTCGTGAAGGGCAACGCGGTATGGCCGGGATGTCGGAACGAATCGATCAACTGGGCGGCACACTGACCGTTACCAGCGAGCCGGGCAAAGGCACTCAAATCGAAGCTCTTTTTCCCTGGGCGCCCCGTGCGCTCGAACGTGCCAGTTCGAATAAGGTTATGCATTGACTTGTAATTTACTTCTGGTGGATGACCACTCGCTGATCAGGGCTGGCGTGCGCGCCCTGGTAATGGATCTGCCCGGCTATGCCGTCATCGGTGAGGCCAGTGACGGCTCGCAGTTGCTCGAAATGGTCGGGCATCTGTCCCCGGACATTGTCTTGCTGGATATTTCGATGCGCCAGACCGGCGGCCTCGAAGCGCTGCAGCAGCTCAAGCGGGTGCGCCCGCAGAGCAAGGTCCTGATCCTCTCGATGCACACCGACCCGGCCCTGATCATGCAGGCGCTGGAGTCCGGAGCCCATGGCTACCTGCTCAAGGACACTACGGCGACTGAACTTGAACACGCGTTGGAAGCCTTGCGCAACAACGAGCGCTATCTGAGCCCGGCCATTGCCCACACGGTGATCAACCAGGCCCTGACCCGAAACCAGAAGCGCCCACCTGAACCTGCCGACTCGCACAACCTGACGGCACGTCAGCTGGAAATCCTGCGGTTGATCGTTCGCGGAAAATCCACCCGAGAGATCGCAAACGGCCTGGGGTTGAGCGTCAAGACCGTCGAAACCCACCGTTCGCAGATCATGAAGCGTCTGCAGATCTACGATGTGGCCGGCCTGGTACTGTTTGCCGTGCGCGAACAAATCATCAGCCTTGATGACTAGGTATTTCACTGGCTTGTACCATGCTGCGTTCACAACATTACTTTCGTACAGAGCCTGGCGAAAACCTTTAAGCCCGCCCTCCCCATCGCGGGCTTTTCTCCGCCTGGCAGCGTCCATCGAATGCTATGGCTAGCCAGCGATTTTGCTTGATGCGCTCCCGATGTTCATTCCCTGGCGGCGACCGATCCAAAGCGCCAGGGTACAGGCGACGACTGAGATCACCAGGTAAGGCACCAGCGCAAAGGTGAAGTTGCCAGAGGCCTCTTTGATTACCCCGATCAGATAGGTGCCGGCAAAAACCCCCAGATTGTTCAAGGCATTAATCATCGCAATGGCCATGGCTGCGTTGCGCGCCGGGACCATTTCGGTCGCCAGTGCCCAGAATGGGCCTTTGATCATCGACGCGGCGGTGATGGCAACACATAGCACAACAATGGTCGCCAGCAACGACTCAACGAACATGATGCATGTCAGCGCAACCGCGCCGATGGCCAATGGAAGCGCCAAGTGCTTTACACGCTCACCGGTGCGATCCGAATGGCTGCTCCAGAGGTACATGACAAAGCTGGCGAGGGCGAAAGGCAGCGCGTTGAGGAAACCGATCTGCATGGTCGACAAATTGAACGTGCTAATGATTTGTGGCTGCCACAGCGACAGACCATTGGTCACGGAAGTCCCACCTATATATATCAATGTCAAAACCAACACATACTTGTTGCAAAGCACGCCCCATAGATCCTTGAGCGTACCCCGAACTTTTTCGCCGGGCACCTCACTGACCTGGCTGGCAATCCATGCCCGTTCTTGAGCTGTCAGGAACCTGGCACGACTAACATCGTGAGGAAGCACGTACAAACAGAGAATGCCCATGAAAATAGCCGGCGAACCCTCAATGATGAACAACCAGTGCCAGCCTCGCATGCCCAACCAGCCATCGGTCAGCAACAACAAGGCAGACAACGGGGAGCCCAGAACACTTGACACTGGCAAGGCCATCATCAATATCGCGACCGCACGGCTGCGGTGGCCACTGGGGAACCACAGCGTCAGATAGAAGATAACGCCAGGAAAAAATCCAGCCTCGGCCATCCCGAGCAGAAAACGCAGGATGTAAAAGGACTGAGGTCCCGACACAGCAGCCATGCAACTACTGATGAGCCCCCAGGAAACCATGGTGAACGCTAGCCAGCGTACCGGCCCGAACCGTTCCAGCATCATATTGGCAGGAACCGCGAACAGGCAGTAAGCGATAAAAAACAAACCCGCGCCGAAGCCGAAAGCCGCGTCTCCCAATGCAATATCCTGCTTCATCTGTAATGCGGCGAAGGCAATATTGACTCGGTCCAGAGAGGCAAGAAAATATCCGACGGTCACAAAAGGTAATATTCGCCATGCCACCTTGCGCATCGTGAGGCTTTCAACTGTTTGTTGTTTTTGTTCCATGAAGTGCTCCTTCAGGTGTAATGCGCTGGTGCTTGTTAGAAAGCATTAGAGAGCAGTAGCCAATCCTTGCGTTTGCAACCATTTTTGGATCAGCGCCGAAATAGCCAGGTTGTTGCGTTCGAGCATGAGTAGGTGTGAGTTTCCATAAATACCGTGCGCTGGCAGATCCATGACCGTTACATGACCACCGCAAGTCGCGAGCTGATCAAAATAGTGATCGGTACGTTTTCTGATATGGGGCCAGCGTGCGTCCAGTCGCAGATTGTCGCCATAGACCAACAGGATCGGAGTATCTTTCAGCCGCCTTTGCGCAAGCCCTTCTGCCGTGCCCGCCTGCGCCGGTTCAATGGCAACGATCGCGGCCACTTTGTCAGGGCGCTGTTCGGCCGCACGCACGGCGAAAACACCGCCTTGTGAGTGGGCAATAAGAATCACCGGCTGCGCCAAACAATCCAGCATCGCTACATAAGCGCTCAGAGTCAGTTCGTCCGTATCTGACCAACGCGGCACCACCTGCCTCATGAACTGGTCAAACGCCTGAAGCGGGAATTGGCAGTGGGGGTAAGCGGCGGCATGCAGGCTGTCGAGCGAGCAATCCTGAACCGCAGTACCGATGCGAAACTGCACAAAGCAGTCCTGGCCGGTGCGCAATAATGGTTTGGCGGCAAAAGCGCGATCTCGTGGGGCCCAGCCCGAACGGCCACGCTCGACGGCATCAACGTTGTAGACCGACCAACCCTGACGAAAGAAATCGCTCAACCAGCCTTCCTGCCCGTCAGGGGTCGACTCCCAGACCGCCCCCGTCATCGAGCCGCCATGGCAAAACACCACGGGTGGGCGGCGTGTCCCTTCGGCATTGAGCAAGTACTGCACATACATCTGCCCGACACAGGACGTACCGTTGGGGTTGATGTTCACGGGCACTCCATTGGGAGCCAGTACATACGCCTCCTCTGGTTCGCCGCTGTAGCAGACCTCATGTCCACCGACAAAAAAAGACCCCATCGACAACAGCGGCATCGACACACGTTTAATGGCGTGTGGTACAAAAGTTGTACTCATAGGAATTTCCGGAAGTGACGTTGAAGTTGTTCAGCCAACTGGCGCATAGGAGACATGCAAGCCTGTAACTTTTCATCTGTCATACGCGCACCGGGGCCGCCGATGGTGACCGAACCCATTACGATTGAACGGGCGTCAAACAGCGGGAAACTCAAACCGACAACATCCTTCAGCCGCTCACTGCGACTGACGCAAAAGCCTTGTTCATGGACACTATCGAGGTCCGCGTGAAGACTTGACCGGCGTTGCCGGGCCTCGTCCATCGGCAACGAAACAAACGTCTCTTCGAGAATCAGATTGCGCATCTGCGTAGGTAAAAACGCTAGCATCACCTTGCCTCGGGAGCCCGCATGCAGCGAAGTCCGCTCTCCCGGCTTAATGTTCAGTTGCACATGTTCGGTGCTGTCGGCTACCTGCACACACACAGAAGTGTGGCCGTCCAGGAAATTCAGATACACCGTTTCGCCCTGTTCCGTGGCCACTTCTCGCAGCCAGATAGCGGGCGCATCGGATAACTGCAACCGGTCGCGAAACAACAACCCGTACTCCCAAAAGCGAACGCCCAGTTCGTATCGGCGAGTTTCCGTTTGTTGGCGCAAAAAGCCCTGCTTTGCAAACGTCGACATGATCCGTTGCACAGCGGAGGGCGAAAGGCCCATCTCTGCGCTCATTTCACGAACGCCCCAACTGAAACGCTCCGCGGAAAAGCGGGAGAGCAACTCAAGGGAAATATTAAGAGTTTTTAATGACATTATCTGTCCCTGTATTTGGAACACTGTTTCAATTTGAAGCACAGCATTTAATTCTTCATAGAAAAGAGTCAAGTTAAAAGTGACTCACTCTTCTTAACAAATCATTTCATCTGCAGATTTACGCTACAAACACGCAAACAGAAAACCATTACTCAAACAGTGCACTTATTCCAAATATCGGAACACATCAAGCCTTGTCCCTCTTATCGGGACAATTAGCAAAAAAACCACTACACAAATAAATTTATGATAGAAGCGCCTTATCGTACAAACCATCGAGTTGCACATTTTAAACTATCAATTCGCCACTCGAAGCGTCCGTTAAAAGCCACAAAAAACGAATTATTTCCAGTCGGAAGGTCCCGCACCCCACACGGCAGGACTTTTCTTACAAAACATGAGGAATCGGCTCAATTGACCGGAAATCTGAATTGATAGAGTTTTAGAAGCCTGCTGGACATCACAAGGACGTGCCATGCAACGCCAGAACCTCGCGTCACCGACCATTTCGGTCTTGCCGCTCACAGATAATAAAAATGCAGGCCATCGAGCTGAATGCCGCAACAGCACAAAAGCCACGGGAGAAGTTGATATGGAACCTCGCGTCACCGAGCTGGAAACACACCTCAAGTGCATACGCAGGGACATGGAAGAAGCCCGGGATGACGTCAAATCCATCAAACACCGACTTGTCTATTCCGCCTGCGGAACAGCCGTGATCCTCGGCCTCCTTGGCTGGATCGCCAATAGCCGTTTCGAACAGGTCATTTCATTGCTTTTGGCGCATTGAGTTGCCACCCACACAAGACCCGGCTCAATCAACCGGGTCTTGTGTGACAAAGCCACTGAAGCTATCAGCCCAGGACTTCGCTCAGCGGAATGAAGAAAACGCTATCGCCCGGAACCAGCGTGCGATCCTCCAGGACTTCTACCAGTCCATCAGCCCAGGCCGCGCTGCGCAGCACACCGGAACTCTGGTTTTTGTAGATCGTTGCCCTGCCGTTTTCCAGACGTCCACGCAAATACTCACGCCGACTGCCTGGCTGGAGCCAGTCAAACCCGGCAGGCACCTGGACCTTCAGCGGCTCAACGTCCTGCACGCCCTGACGACGCAGGAGATAGGGTCTGGTCAACAAGGCAAAGGTCACGAGGGTCGATGCCGGATTGCCCGGCAAGCCAATCACCGGCACACCACGAAAATGTCCGAACGTCAGCGGTTTACCGGGTTTGATGGCGAGCTTCCACAGCGTCAGCTCGCCCTCTTCGCGCAAGGCGATACCCAGAAAATCGGCTTCCCCCACCGATACGCCGCCGGTCGAGAGGATCAGGTCGACATCCTTCAACTCTCCCAATCGGGAGCGAGTGGTTTCCAGATTGTCCGGCAGAATTCCCGCATCGACGACCTCACACCCCAAACGCTGCAACCAGCTACACAACAACACCCGGTTGCTGTTGTAGATCTGTCCTGGCCCCAGCGCCTGCCCCGGTTCAATCAATTCGTCGCCGGTAGACAGTACCGCCACACGCACCTTGCGAACCACCGCCAGCTCAGCGCATCCCAAGGAGGCCGCCAATCCTTGCTCGATCGGCCCCAGCCGTGTACCTGCCGGCAGAATCAGTTCGCCGACGGTCGTTTCCTGGCCTTGCGGGCGAATGTTCTGGCCTTGGGTCAAGGCTTGAATGAAACGTACTCGCTCATCGGCCTGAACCTCGGCGTTCTCCTGCATCTCGACGCAATCGGCACCGGCAGGAACAGGCGCCCCGGTGAAAATGCGCGCACAGGTGCCTGGCTGCAACGGATCGGGGGCCTGGCCGGCAAACACCTTCTGACTGACCAGCAACGGCTCTCCCGTCCAGTCAGCCATGCGCAAGGCATAACCGTCCATGGCGCTGTTGGGCCAGGGTGGCAGATCAAGCGTCGACACCAGATCTTCAGCCAGTACGCGCCCCTGTACCTGCGCCAATGGCAAGCGTTCACGTTCGACAATCCTCGAGGCCTCGGCCATTTCCAGCAGGCGCGCCAACGCCTGCTCGACAGGCATCAGACTGCCAGACTTGCCAGGCTTACCCACGGGATTCACAAGGCGCGGCCTGTTTCAAATGAGGCACGAAGTTGCACGGCCGATGCCGCGCATCCAGCTGCTCGGCCAGTATGCCATCCCAAGCTGTGCGCACGGCATTGGTCGAGCCCGGCAAGCAGCAAACCAACGTGCCGTTTGCCAGGCCAGCCAATGCCCGGGACTGAACGGTCGAGCTACCGATATCGGCAACCGAGATCTGGCGGAACAGCTCGCCAAATCCATCAACCTGCTTGTCCAGCAGGCAACCGACGGCTTCCGGTGTGCTGTCACGCCCGGTAAAACCGGTGCCGCCGGTGATCAGCACCACCTGCACGACATCGTCGGCAATCCAGTTGGCGACTTGCGCGCGAATTTTGTAGAGGTCATCTTTGAGCAACACCCGAGCAGCCAGGTAATGACCGGCAGCGGTCAATCCGTCGACAAAGGCCTGGCCTGAGGTGTCGGTTTCCAGTGTGCGGGTATCGCTGACAGTCAGCACTGCAATATTCAGCGGTGCGAAAGGTACATCAGCCTTGGCTTTCATAGGCTCGTCCAGTTGTAGGAGAAACAGCCCGGTGTTATATCACAGCGCTCCGTTTTTTCGCCGCCCCCATGGAGGCCTGCCATGACCACGAATTCACAATTGCCACCCTGCTCCATTCTGCTCCTGGCGGGCGGGCGCGGCCAACGCATGGGTGGTCGGGACAAAGGGTTGCTGGACTGGCACGGCGAACCCCTGATTGCACATCTGCACCGCAAGACCCGTCCGCTGACCGATGACCTGATCATCTCCTGCAATCGCAACCTTGAGAAGTACGCCCCCTACGCTGACCAGTTGGTCCACGATGATGAAGGTGACTTCCCCGGGCCGCTGGCCGGTATTCGCGCGGGCCTGAAAGTTGCTCGCCATAGCCATTTGCTGGTCATGCCCTGTGACGTTCCGGGCATCGATGCGGCACTGATCGGCACTATGCGCGAGGCCGCCAACCTGCATCCGGACAAGCCGCTGATGGTGCGCCATGATGACCACTGGGAACCCTTGTTGTGTGTGATCCCGGTGCTGCACAGGGCAGCATTTGAAAATGCCTGGAACGAGGGTGAGCGCAGCCCTGGCCGGTTGATGCGCAAGCTCGGCGCGACCGCGCTGCAATGCCCGGACAACGACCCGCGACTGGCCAACCTCAACACGCCGGAACTTTTAAGCGGTCATGACACTGTGTCAGACTGACATTGATCAGGAACTTGCGCAGACGGTGCACGTCTCAAGTTCAGCAACCACAGAATTCTTATTCGGAGACACAACTCATGACTCAACGGACCCTCGCCACTTTCATGCTCGCACTGGGCCTTGCCACCCTCGCCGGTTGCGCATCGCCTACGGTGATCACCTTGAATGACGGTCGCGAAATCCAGGCCGTCGACACGCCACAATTCGACAAGGATTCCGGTTTCTACGAATTCGAACAGCTCGATGGCAAACAGACCCGCATCAACAAGGATCAGGTTCGGACCGTCAAGGAGCTGTAATCCTGGTGCCACCGGATACAGAAAAGCCCGCTTGATGCGGGCTTTTTCATGCCTGGAGAGCAGCGTTTCAGGATCGCTTACCGATCACCATTGCAGGGTGATTTCACTCTCGAACTCACGCGCCTGGCCCGTGACCGGATCGACAAATTTCAGCCCCTGAGCCAGCAGTTTCAAAGGATTGGCGTAGTCATCCTGCGCATCCTTGAGCACCTCGGGGTAAAACGGGTCGTTGCAGATACCGGCGCCCAACGCCGCCATATGTACCCGTAGCTGATGTTTCTTTCCCGTCACCGGGTAAAGACCATAACGCCAGAGATCCCCCTGTTTCTCCCGAACTTCGACCGCCGTCTCGGTATTACTGGCCCCCGGACCTTCCTGCATGCGGAAGAACGGTTCGCCATCGACCAGCCGGCTTTTATGCACCAACGGGAAAGAAAGGCCAGGCAACGCCTTGGCGATGGCCTCGTAGCGCTTTTCGATCTGCCGGGTTGGAAACAACGACTGATAAGCCGAACGGGTCTGCGGATTGGCGGAAAACAGCACCAGCCCCGCGGTGTGCCGGTCGATGCGATGCAATGGCACCAGATACGGATTGTCCAGGCGCCGGATCAAGCGCCTGAGCAGCGTCTGTTCGACGTATTCGCCAGCCGGCGTCACCGGCAGGAAATGCGGCTTGTCCGCCACCACCAGATGCTCGTCCGCGTACAGGATCGACTCGATCACCGGAATCGGTTTTTCATCCGGCACTTCGCGAAAATAATGAATCCGCAAACCTTCCCTGTAGGCCAGATCGAGTGCAATCGGCATGCCCTGCCCATCGAGGACCCGGCCACGGGCGATTCTGTCCAGCCATTGTTCACGACCAATAGTGCTGAAATGCTCGCACAGACAATCGACAACGGTCTGCCACGGGCCAGGTGGCAAGTAGAGCGTACTGGCCTGACTGTGTGCCGCGGAAAAAGAAGAAGTGGACATACGAAAGCTCTAACCTCAGTGCAGAGCGGCATTATCCAACAGCAAGGGGAATGAACGCACCCTAAGATTACTCAAGCCGGGATCTGCGTGCGCGCTGCCGCTTCGGTGTACTCCTTGAGCCAGCGCAGCACATCGACCGCCTCCCAGCGAGCGGGGTCGTACAGGGCGTACAACAATCCCTGATAGCCCACGACATCGAGTTGCCGGTGATAACCCGCGCGCTGAAACAAGGCTTCGATTTCTGCGAAACAGGTATTGAAATGTGTTTTGTTGAAGGGCGTTTTCCCCTCGGTCACCAGACCATCCAGACGCAACTCAAGGACAGCCTCGCGCACGACGTCCGCGGACATCCGGTTCACATTGTTCTTCAACTGTTCGACATTGACCACGATTCATCCCTCTGACACCCGGGCTTGCCTGCTCACTCCCAAAAATCTGGAATGGCAAGGCAGGCACCGCGAATAACTGTATACACATACAGTATCCGATCAACACCGAATAAGCCAAGGGGATCAATCGCAAAGTTCGACAGGCGGGACATACCGCCAGCGCAAGAACCGCTCAACGCAGGAACGCCACCACCTGGTCGGCACTGAACGGCCAGCCCAGTTCAGCACCGGTATCGACGCGCCGCAATACCGGAATACGCAGGCTGTAGGCTGCGAACCATGTTTCATCGTCGGCGATGTCCACCAGCTCCACCAGCAGACCGCGCTCGACGAACTCCATCAACATGGCTTCGGCTACTTCACACAGGTGGCATCCAAGGGTGCCGAACAGCTGACATTCGGGAAGCATGAGCGCTCAACCAGTAAATGAAGTGATCATTCTAGGCCTGCCCCGAAAAACCGTCGAGCCATTGAGGCCCCTGCCCTGATGCTACCGACGATAAAGTGACCTGGGTCAGTCCTGGCTCACGGCGCCGATCTTGTGGATCGACAGGTCCGCGCCGTAGTACTCCTCTTCCTGACTCAGGCGCAATCCATGCAACGCCTTGATCACGCCATACACCGCAAACCCGCCAGCCAGTGCCACAGTGATGCCCAGCGCAGTGCCTATCAACTGGCTGCTCAGGCTGACCCCGCCCAACCCGCCCAAAGCGGTTTGGCCGAAAATGCCGCAGGCGATGCCGCCCCACACGCCGCACAAGCCATGTAACGGCCACACACCCAATACATCGTCGATGCGCCATTTGCCTTGGGCCGCGGTAAAGCACCAGACAAACAGCGCCCCCGCGACGGCACCGGTAACCAGCGCCCCAACAGGATGCATCAGGTCGGAACCGGCACAGATTGCCACGAGCCCCGCCAACGGGCCGTTGTGCAGAAAGCCCGGGTCGTTGCGACCGACAATCAGCGCCGCCACCGTACCGCCAACCATGGCCATCAACGAGTTCACCGCCACCAGTCCGCTGACACCTTGCAGGGTTTGCGCGCTCATGACGTTGAAGCCGAACCAGCCGACAATCAGGATCCACGAGCCCAGAGCCAGAAACGGGATGCTCGATGGCGCGAATGCGACCAGCCTACCCTCGCGATAGCGGCCATTACGCGGCCCGAGCAACAGCACCGCCGCCAGAGCCAGCCAACCGCCCATGGCATGCACCACCACTGAGCCTGCGAAATCATGGAAACCGGCGCCAAAGCGCTCCAGCAACCAGGCTTGCAAACCCAGGTTGCCATTCCAGACAATGCCTTCGAAGAACGGATAGATGAACGCGACAATCAGCGCGGTTGCACACAGCTGGGGAACAAACCGGGCGCGTTCGGCGATCCCACCGGAAATGATCGCCGGAATCGCCGCGGCAAAGGTCAGCAGGAAGAAAAATTTCACCAGTCCATAGCCATGGTCGGCATTGAGCACGGCCGCTGGCTGCATGAACGTCACGCCATAGGAAATCCAATAGCCTATAAAGAAGTAGGCCAGTGTCGAAACCGCGAAGTCGCTGAGGATTTTCGACAACGCATTGACCTGGTTTTTCTGTCGCACGGTTCCGACTTCGAGAAAGGCGAAACCGGCGTGCATGGCCAGAACCATGACCGCACCGATCAGAATGAACAGCGTGTTGGAACTATGGACCAGGGTGTCCACAGCGCTTTGCAGATTTTCCATGGAATGGGCAGACCTTATGGCAGAAAAAAGCACCAAAGCAGTTCGCGATGACTGCCCGTGCACCAAGTTGCAGCTTCAAGACATCAGTGGACTGATTTCGCTGAACCACTTTGGCGCACGGACGCCGTCCAGGAAAAACGCGCCCCGGACGTTTACGCGAGTTTTTGATTGTTGGTCCTACGGTTTTACTGGAATCATGCCCGGCAATAGCGCAATGGTGCGGACCGGCGCACCAAGACTCAGCAAAAGTTGTACCAGTCATTTGTACTGAACCTTCGCCGAAGGCTCATACTCGAACGCATCAGATAGCCACTTAAGGAGATCCATCATGGCCCGCACCCAGGCAAAGACTGCTCAAGAAATCCTGATGAACGACTTTCAGACACTGGTCAGTGACACCGAGCGCTTGCTGGAACACACCGCGACCCTGGCCGGCGATCAGGCCGACGAGTTGCGCGAGCAGATCCACGAGAGTCTCTTGCGTGCCCGTGAAACCCTGAAACTGACCGAAGACTCCCTGCGCGAACACGGCAAGGCTGCTGTCACCGCCACTGAAGACTATGTCCAGGCCAACCCTTGGCAATCCGTGGGGATCGCGGCCGGCGTGGGTTTCCTGATCGGCCTGCTGGCCAGCCGGCGCTGATATGTCGATCGGCGAATCCGGCCCGTCCGTGACGGGAACAAGCTCCTCATCGCGGCGCCTGGGTGCTGCCTTCCTTGGGTTGCTGCACAGCCATGTCGAGCTGTTCGGCATTGAATTGCAGGAACAAAAAGCCCGCACCGTCAGCCTGTTGCTATTTGCCGGCCTGGCGCTGGTGTTTGCGTTGCTGCTGCTGGTAGGGCTGTCGACGCTGGTGCTTATCCTGTTCTGGGACACGTACCGCCTGGCCGCCATCATCGGGCTCTGCGTGTTCTACTTCCTCGCCGCCATATTCTGTGGGATGCGCTTGAGAGCGGCGATTTTCGATGAGTCCTCGCCTTTCCATGGCACCCTGGAAGAGTTGGCCAATGATCGGGAGCGCCTGCTGCCATGAGCCTGCCTGAATTGCCACAAAACAGCTCGCGCGCGCAAATGCGCAAGGCCCTGATCCGCTTGCGCATGGAAATGCACCGTCAGGAAATCCGCCACGAATCCGCGCAACTGCTGCAGCCCTTGCAACGGGTGCGCGGGATGACACAAAACCTGCAGGACGGCTTTGGCATCAAGCACGCTCCACTCTGGGGCGTGGCCGCCGTTACCTTGCTGGGCTTTCTGACCGGCAAGGGTGCAAAAAACGGGGGTAGCCTCAGCAGCCTGACCCGGCTGATCCGTCTCGGCACCACACTGGGGCCGCTGGTCAAACTGATCATGCAGGGCTCCTCACGCAAAGACTGATCAGTTTCTTTCTGGCTGCGTCCTTGCAACATCGACGGGATGCGCCCCTCTATCGGGGGGCGCAATCCTGTGCGCCTACCCGGTCGACAGGCATCCGCCAAAAAAAGATCTTGCAAAAAGACCTCGATATCGCCGCCGCCGGGTGGTAGTTCCGCTTGCAGGTCATGGCGCGAAACGGGAAGCTAGGCCATCAGTCACCTGACGGAGAGACCCGCCTTGGATTGGCACACCCTGCTTACCCGCGAACGCCTCGGAAAACCTCTGCACAGCCCTGAAGAACTCGGCCGCAGCCCTTTTCACAAAGACCACGACCGCATCATTTTTTCGGGGGCTTTCCGCCGCCTCGGGCGCAAGACCCAGGTCCATCCGGTGTCCAGCAATGATCACATTCATACGCGCCTGACCCATTCACTGGAAGTCAGCTGTGTGGGTCGTTCGCTGGGCATGCGCGTCGGCGAAACCATCCGCAGCGCCCTGCCCGAATGGTGCGAACCCAGCGACCTGGGGATGGTGGTGCAATCGGCCTGCCTGGCACATGACATCGGCAACCCGCCGTTCGGCCATTCCGGTGAAGACGCGATCCGTCATTGGTTCCAGCAAGCCGCCGGCCGCGGCTGGCTGGATGCCATGAGTGAGGCCGAGCGCAATGACTTCCTGAATTTCGAAGGCAATGCCCAAGGCTTTCGGGTACTCACTCAACTGGAGTATCACCAGTTCGACGGCGGCACCCGACTGACCTATGCAACGCTGGGCACGTACCTGAAGTATCCATGGACGGCCAGGCACGCCGACTCGCTGGGCTACAAGAAACACAAGTTCGGCTGTTATCAGAGCGAGCTGCCACTGCTGGAGCAGATCGCCCATAAACTCGGCCTGCCACAAGTGGAGGAGCAACGTTGGGCGCGGCACCCGCTGGTGTACCTGATGGAGGCCGCCGACGATATCTGCTATGCGCTGATCGACCTGGAAGACGGCCTGGAAATGGAGTTGCTCGAATACGCCGAAGTCGAATCCCTGCTGCTTGGCCTGGTGGGCGATGACTTGCCGGAAACCTATCGCCAGCTCGGTCCCGGCGATTCGCGCCGACGCAAACTGGCGATCCTGCGCGGTAAAGCCATCGAACACTTGACCAATGCCGCGGCCCGCGCCTTCGTCGAGCAACAGGATGCGCTGCTGGCCGGCACACTGCCTGGCGATCTGGTGGAACACATGCACGGTCCCGCCAAGCGTTGCGTGCTCAATGCCAAGGACATGGCCCGCAAGAAGATCTTCCAGGACAAGCGCAAGACCCTGCACGAGATCGGCGCCTACACCACGCTGGAAATCCTGCTCAACGCCTTTTGCGGTGCCGCGCTGGAGCAGCATAATGGACGCACGCCGTCGTTCAAGAGCCGCCGCATCCTTGACCTGCTGGGCAACAATGCACCCGATCCTCACGGCTCGTTGCATACCTCCTTTTTGCGCATGATTGATTTCATTGCCGGCATGACCGACAGCTATGCCAGCGACATGGCCTTGGAAATGACCGGCCGCGCCAGCCACTGAGATGAATCGACTGATCAGCCATTACGGCATTCGTTATGGCTGATCCCCCCTTCAACATCCAACAGCATTCAAGCTTCGTCGAATCGCCCTACAGCACATGGCGAGCAAACTGATCGCTTGCCCGGTACTCTCGCGAAACAATCTCCCTCCCTTCTGTTCGACAGATGAAGTGCGCCCCATGGCCAAAGACGATCTACGCATCCTCGTGGTGGAAGACCATCCTTTCCAACTAATAGCCACTCAATACCTGCTGGAAAGTTATGGCTTCACCCGACTGACGACCACCGACAGCGCCAAAGGCGCCCTGCTGCAAATGCTCGGGGCAGACCAACCGTTCGACATCCTCTTATGCGATCAATGCCTGCCCGATCTGACGGGACTCGAACTGGTCCGGTTCGCCAGCCAGCGGGGCCTGATCAGGCAGGCGATCATTCTGAGCAGCCTGACGACGTCTGAACTGGATGAGCTTGAAAAAACGGCAACCGAATACGGGCTGCCATTATTGGGTTACTTGATAAAACCACTGAAACAATCTGAATTTAGAGACTTGTTGACCTCAGCACCACTATAGAAAAAAACATATAAAAGCTGATAAACGCACAGTGAAAAACTTACAAACATCCTCCTTTTAAAGTATGCCCGCACATCGGACTATTTTCAGCCTTCCTAATAAGAAACCTAGTTAATACGTAGTCCTATTCTTTTTAATATGTAGGATTTTTCCTATATTGCTGCTACAGGACAGTCAGTTCATGCGCCCCTTCAAGTATCTGAGCTATGGTGCGCGCTTTATTTGAGCTCGCATGGGACTTGATTATGAACTCCGTTTTTATTGTCGACGATCACCCGGTTATCCGCCTTGCCGTTCGAATGTTACTGGAACATGAAGGTTACAAAGTCGTCGGCGAAACTGACAATGGGGTCGACGCCATGCAGATGGTTCGCGAATGCATGCCGGACCTGGTCATTCTCGACATCAGCATTCCAAAACTGGATGGCCTGGAAGTGCTATCCCGATTCAATGCAATGAACACCCCTCTTAAAACACTGGTGCTGACAGCACAATGCCCGACACTTTTCGGTATTCGTTGCATGCAGTCAGGTGCATCAGGCTATGTCTGCAAACAAGAGGACATCAGTGAACTGGTCAGCGCCATAAGAGCGGTATTTGCAGGTTACAACTATTTCCCGAGCGAAGCCTTGAACCCCGTCCGCGGAGATGAAACACGCTGCATTGAACTGGAACTATTCAAGTCGGTAAATGACCGGGAACTGATGGTATTGCAACTTTTTGCCCAAGGTCGCACAAATAAGGAAATCGCCAAGGGCATGTTTCTGAGTAACAAGACCGTGAGCACCTACAAAAAGCGCCTCATGCAGAAACTCAAAGCCAAATCCCTGGTTGAACTGATCGAGATGGCTAAACGTAACGCACTCGTGTGAGAACCTGGATGCCCAGCCGTTTGAAGGTCTATCTGATTCAACTGACCGCAGGTCTATGCGTGAGCACCACGTTGTTCGGCGCACCGGGCAATGAAAACTACACGCTGCTCAGCCGCTCGAAGGTCGGAGCGCTGGAGGTTCGGCTGGATGAATCCCAGCGACAATGGATAACACAAAAAACACAGCTGACGCTCGGTACGTCGGCCCCGGACTATCCACCATTCGACCTGACCACCAGTGGTCGGGACTATGAAGGGTTTACCGCTGATTACGCCGGTCTCCTGGAAAAAGTAACCGGTCTGCCCGTCACGGTTCAGCGTTTCGATTCCCGAGGGGCCGCGATCACTGCGCTGGAGAACGGTGAAGTCGATCTGCTCGGCACCGCCAATGGATTCGAAGCTGGCAACGCCGACATTGCATTGTCCATACCCTATGCCGTCGACCAACCCGTATTGGTGACCCGCGAAGGGGAAACCCGATCCCTCACTGATGGCCTGGCCGGATTGCGCCTGAGCATGGTGTATCACTACTTGCCACTGGCGGAAGTCAAGGCGTTGTACCCGAAGGCGATCATCACGTCCTATCCGTCCTACCAGAATGCGATCAATGCCGTTGCTTTCGATCAGGCGGACGTGTTCCTCGGAGACACCATTTCAACTCACTACATGATCAACAAGGGGTACCTGAACAACATCCGCATGGCCAACTTCGGCAAACATGAAGCCTTTGGTTTCAGCTTCGCCGTCAACCGGAACAATCCCGAACTACTCGGCATCATCAACGCGATGATCACAGCCATCCCCTCCAGTGAACGAGAAAACATCGCCAAACGCTGGAGCGCCGGCAGCGACATTCTGCTGACCGATCAAAAGCTGCAACTCACTGAGCGGGAAGAACGCTGGCTGAGCCACCACCCGATTGTGCGCGTTGTTGTCAACGAAGCTTTTGCGCCACTGACATTTTTCGATAGCAATGGCAATTTTCGTGGGGTCACCGCGGATTTGCTTGAGCTGATCAGGCTGCGCACCGGCTTGCGCTTTGATATCCGGCGCAGTCGAAGCGATGAAGAGATGATCAAACAGATCAAGGACAACAAGGTCGATGTGATCGCCGCATTACTCCCCAGCGCCCAACGTCAATCTCAACTGAACTTTACCCGCCCCTTTCTGGAAAACTCCTACGTCCTGCTGACCCGCAAAGCCGGAGACAGCCCGGCCAACCTCGCGCAGTTACAGGACAAGCGCCTGGCCATTGCCCGCGGCAATCCAATCATGGATTACCTGCGCAGAGAGTTTCCCCGGATCAAGTTGATCGAAACCCCGGACGCCTTCAGTGCCGTAGAGTTACTCGCCGAGGGCCAGGCAGAGGGCGCAGTGAACTCACTGGTCATTGCCAATTACTTCATTTCCTCGCGGCTGTTCGAGCACACATTGCAAATCAGCACCGCCATCGGCACTGAGCAGGCGGCGTTTTCCCTTGCCACCGCTCTGGACGCCAAAGAGCTGAACGCCATTCTCGACAAGGCGTTGCTGAGCATCTCGCCGGAAGAACTGGGCATCATCAACAGTCGCTGGCGCGGCTATTCGGCATCCTCGCAAAGCACCTGGCGCAACTATCAAAGACTGTTCTACCAAATCGTCATCGGTGCCGGCGTGCTATTGCTGATTTCCATTGCGTGGAACGACTACATGCGACGCCAGATCAAGCAACGCAAGGCCGCCGAACGTGCGCTGAACGATCAGTTCGAGTTCATGCGATCACTGGTCAATGGCACGCCCCATCCGATCTACGTGCGTGATCGCCAGGGGCTGCTGCAAAGTTGCAACGACAGTTACCTGCAAGCGTTCTGCGCCCGGCGTGAAGATGTCATCGGCAAAAGCGTCATGCAGGGATCGATGAGCAATGTGTTCGAAGCCCGGGAGTACCAGGCCGACTACCAGCGCGTAGTGGCCGAAGGCAGACCATTGATCGTCGATCGCGAACTGCACATTGGTGGCCGGCGGCTGACGATCTATCACTGGATTCTTCCCTATCGGGATTCCAGCGCAAAAGTGCAAGGCATTATCGGTGGCTGGATCGACATCAGTGAACGGCGGCAACTGCTTGATGATCTGCGTTGCGCGAAAGAACGCGCCGATAACGCCAACCGGGCCAAAAGCACGTTTCTGGCCACGATGAGCCATGAGATCCGTACGCCGATGAATGCAATCATCGGCATGCTTGAACTGACACTCAAGCGTCTTGATCATCAGCACCCGGAGCGTCCGGCCATCGATGTCGCGTACAACTCGGCGAAAGGGTTGCTGGAATTGATCGGCGACATTCTCGACATCGCCAGAATCGAATCAGGACGCTTGAGCCTGAGCCCGGAGCGGGTCAATCCGGGTGAACTTGTGACCTCGGTCGTACGAATTTTCGAAGGCCTGGCCCGACAGAAGGAACTCGAACTGGTGCTGGAGTTTTCATCGGCAAATACGACCTTCGATGTGTTGCTGGACCCATTGCGTTTCAAGCAGGTGCTGTCCAACCTGATCAGCAATGCCATCAAGTTTACCGAACAAGGCCAGGTCCGGATCATTGTCGAACTGCACCCGGCTACGCAACCTGAGCGTGTGCAAATGCGGGTGCAGGTTCACGACAGTGGCATCGGGATCAGCAAGCAGGATCAACAACGCCTGTTCGAACCCTTCGCTCAGGCTGACCATGCCATGCAATCGGCCAGGGGAGGCGCAGGACTGGGGCTGGTGATCAGCCGCAATCTCTGCGAGATGATGGGCGGTAGCCTGCAATTGCGCAGCGAGCCGGGCATCGGCACCCAAGTGGAGGTGTTGTTGCAACTGGAAACGTTGCCGCTGCAACAGTCGATCCAAGCGGTCGAAACCCAAGTTGTCGTCGCCATAACCCCATTGAATGTTCTGGTAGTCGACGATCACTCGGCCAATCGATTGCTCATGTGCCAGCAGTTGGAGTTTCTTGGGCATCGATTTACCGTCGCGTCCGATGGGCAGGAAGGATTGGAGGCATGGAGAGATCAGCCTTTTGATCTGGTGATCGCCGATTGCAACATGCCGGTCATGAACGGTTACCAGTTGGCCCGCGCCATTCGCCAGCATGAACGCCAACTCCATCGCCCTCCCTGCACCGTTCTCGGCTTTACCGCCAACGCTCAACCGGAAGAAATAAAACGCTGCAAACAGGCCGGAATGAACGACTGCCTGTTCAAACCCCTCAGCCTCGGGGCCTTGGGACAATGGGTGCAAGGCATAGAACCCGGCCAGGCAGCTCCGGCGTTCAGCCTTCACGGTTTGAAACAGCTGACCGGGGGCAACCCGATGTTGAACCGACGATTGCTGAACGAGTTGGTCAGCAGCAACCGCCAGGACCTGCCAACGCTACTGTCGTTATCCAGCTCCGGGGATACCCAGGCGCTACGGGACATTGCCCACAAAATCAAAGGTGCGGCCCGGATCGTACAGGCCTCCCGCCTGATTGACTGCTGCGAGGCACTCGAAGCCGCCTGCCATGAGGATTTCGATCGCGAAAAAGTGGCCGGATGCTGCAAAGCCATGGAGCGTGCCATGCTCGAACTGGAGGACGCGTTGCTACGTCAGATCGAGCATTACGACGAAGGCAAAATGCCAGAGCCTTAACTATGCTTGGCCCCTCGGCAGTGTGTTGACCATCCTGGAGAAACCCGCAATGCCTGACCCACTGCGCACGGATCCACGCCGGTTTCCGCTGCATGTCCATATCAGCGTGATGTTCACCCTTCTACTGTTACTGACCGGGACTGCCCTGGGGCTTTTCAACTACCGGCAAACCACACAGATCATCTTGTCCAGCAGTGAAAAACTCTTCAACCGCATTGAGCAGGATGTCCGGCTGGACCTGCACGCGACCTATGACCCCATTCGTCATCTGTTGAGCCTGCTGGCACTCAATCCGGCGGGCCAGTCCCCTGATCTGGAACAACGCCTGGCACTGCTCGAACCGTTCAGCCAGTCACTCGAGGACAACCCCAACCTGGCTTCGCTGTACCTGGGCTACGACAATGGTGACTTTTTCATGGTCCGCCCGCTGCGCACCCCAGCGGTCAAAGCCCTGGTCAAGGCACCGGACACGGCGGTTTACCAGGTCTGGAGCATCGAGCACGACAGCAGCGGCCAGGCCCGCTCCCAGTCATTGTTTTTCGACCGGAACCTGGTACTTGTCAGCCGTCAGGACAACCTGAACGATACGTACGACCCACGCGACCGCGCCTGGTTTACCAGCGCCCGCGGCGACAATGACCAGATCACCACCGAACCCTATATTTTCTTTTCCACCCACAACATCGGCACGACACTGGCACGACGCAGCGGCGACAAGGCAATCCTGGCCGCTGACCTGACCCTGGCTGAACTCAGCGCGACCCTGGCCAAGCACGTCGTGACCCCCAACACCGAAATCGTGCTGTTCGATGCCCAAGGCAATGCCATTGCCTACCCCGACAGCCGCAGGCTGATCATCGATGATCAGACGTCCCGCCTGATCAAGGCGGCGGACCTGAGCCCCAGCCTGGGTGCGTTGCTCAACAGTCCCCCTCAGGGCAGTCACCTGAACGCCAGCGGCCGGCAGTGGATCGTGGCCCGCAGCAGCATGCAGGAAGGCGGCCCCCAAGGACTGCAACTGGCGCTGCTGGTACCGGAGGACGAGTTGCTCGTCGACGCGTACCGGATGCGCTGGCAAGGTGCGCTCATTACCCTGGCAATCCTGCTGTTATGCGTGCCCCTGGGTTGGCTGACGTCGAGAGTCCTGGTCAAGCCCTTGCGCGCCCTGGTGCAGGAGGCCGATGCGATTCGCAGCTTCGATTTCAATTTTCCGCTTTCCCGTCGCTCGCCAGTGCTCGAAGTCGACCAGCTGAGTGTGTCGATGGCACGGATGAAAGACACCCTGGCAAGCTTCTTCCAGATCACAGACAGCCTCAGCGCCGAAACCCGCTTCGCCCCACTGCTGGAACGGGTGTTGTTTGAAACCGTGAAAATCGGTCAGGCCCAGGCCGGCCTGATCTATCTGCGCGAAGGTGATGGCGAGCACATGGAACCTCACGGACTGGTGATCAACAACACCGCCGAGAACCTGCAAGCCTTCGACATCCGCGGACACTCGCTCAAGAACCCGCAAAGCCCCCCATGGCTGCACCAGTTGGCCAACGTCGACACTGTCGTCAGCAACCTGGGTTTCGAGCAGGCAGATGATCTGCGGAAAATCCTGCTCTCGCTGGAAAGCCCCCGGGTCCATCTGATCGGAATCCGCCTGCACAATCGCCACAACGAAACCGTGGGTCTGCTGGTGTTGCTGTTGGCCGACAGCGGCGAGCAGAGCGATCTGGACAAACTGCGGCCGGACCGCATTGCGTTTCTCCAGGCGGTGTCCGGCGCGGCTGCCGTGTGTATCGAAAGCCAGCGCCTGCAAGCCCGGCAAAAACAGCTGCTGGACGCCTTCATTCAACTGCTGGCCGGCGCCATCGACGCCAAAAGCCCCTACACCGGCGGCCATTGCCAGCGGGTGCCGGAACTGACCCTGATGCTTGCCCAAGCGGCGGCAGACAGCCAGGAGCCCGCCTTCAGCGCTTATCAGCCAACCGAAGATGAATGGGAGGCACTGCACATCGCCGCCTGGCTGCACGATTGCGGCAAGGTCACCACGCCGGAATACGTTGTCGACAAAGCCACGAAACTGGAAACCCTGACCGATCGCATCCACGAGATCCGTACCCGCTTCGAGGTGCTCAAGCGCGATGCCTGGATCAGCTACTGGCAGGCCATTGCCCTGGGCGGTGACGAGCGAGCGCTGGCGGAACTGCGCAATACCAGCCTGGCCGGACTGGATGATGATTTCGCCTTTGTGGCCCGTTGCAATCTCGGCGGCGAAGCCATGGCCGACGCTGATCTGCAACGCCTGCGCCGCCTGGCTGAACGCACCTGGACCCGGACCCTGGATGACCGATTGGGCGTGTCCTGGGAAGAAAACCGGCGTCAGGCCCGAACGCCTGCCCCAGCCCTGCCCGTCAGCGAACCCTTACTGGCGGACAAACCCGAGCACCTGTTCGAACGCAGCGAAAACGAAGTGATACCGCAAGACAATCCCCTGGGCTTCAAGCTCGACGTTCCGCCCCACAAATACAACCGCGGCGAGCTGTACAACCTGAGCATCGTCCGGGGCACACTGACGAGCGAGGAGCGTTATGTCATCAATAACCACATCGTTCAGACGATCCAGATGCTCAACCATCTGCCATTCCCCGGGCACTTGCGCAGCGTCGCGGAAATAGCCGGCGGGCATCACGAAAAAATGGACGGCAGCGGGTATCCGAAACGCTTGAAGCGAGAAGAGATGAGCCTGCCGGCGCGGATGATGGCGATTGCCGATATTTTCGAAGCCTTGACGGCCGCCGACCGCCCATACAAAAAAGCCAAGACCCTGAGCGAGGCGCTGAGCATCATGGCGTTCATGTGCCGTGATGCCCACATAGACCCGCAGCTGTTCGGGCTGTTCATCAAGGCACGGATCTATTTGCAGTACGCCAGGCGCTTCCTCGACCCCGGGCAGATCGATGCGGTGGACGCCTCCGGCCTGCTGGCCAAGGCCGGCCTGGCGTCTTGATCAGCAGTCGGTCAGGCGCAGGAAAATCGCCGCCAGCTGTTCGATCCCGGCTTGGTCCTGCGCGGTGAAACGCGCAAGTTTCGGACTGTCGAGGTCAAGCACGCCGATCAATCGGCCGTCTTTGACCAACGGCACCACCAGTTCGCTGTTCGAGGCGCTGTCGCAGGCAATGTGACCGGGGAACGCGTGCACATCTTCGACTCGTTGAGTCTGCAGGGTGGCTGCCGCCGTCCCGCAAACGCCACGGCCGAACGGAATCCGTACGCAAGCGATCTGCCCCTGAAACGGGCCCAGCACCAGCTCTTCATGACGGTTGAGGTAGAAACCGGCCCAGTTCAAGTCATCGAGTTGATTGAACAGAAACGCCGAGAATTGTGCGGCATTGGCGATAAAATCCCGCTCGTCCGCCAGCAATGACTCCAGCTGTGCGTGCAGCATGCCGTAGCCTTCGAGGCCCTGGCCGCTCTTTTGTAAATCGATCATGCCTTGTGCTCCAACAGTTTCAGCCCGACCCAATAACGAGCAAATTGATAGGCGCAACGCCCATTGCGATTGCCTCGGCCGGTGGCCCAGCGTACCGCCAGGATGTCCAGTTCCTCGGTGCGCTGCCACGCCAGTCCGGCCTTGCCGGCCAACTGGCCGATCCAGTGCTCGACGACGTCGAGGAAGTGTTCCTGGGTAAACGGATAGAACGACAGCCACAGGCCGAAGCGGTCCGACAGCGCGATCTTGTCTTCCACCGCCTCGCTCGGATGCAGTTCGCCGTCGACCCGTTTCCAGTTTTCGTTGTCACTTTCCTTTTCCGGCACCAGGTGGCGACGGTTGGACGTGGCGTACAGCAAAACGTTGTCCGGCGCCTGTTCCAGCGAGCCATCGAGGACACTCTTGAGCACTCGGTAATCACCCTCGCCCGACTCGAACGAGAGGTCATCGCAAAACAACACGAAACGCTGAGGCAGTTTGCCGATCTGTTCGACCACTCGCGGCAGGTCTGCCAGGTGATCACGTTCAATCTCGATCAAGCGCAATCCGGCTTGAGCGTGCTCAGCCAGCAAGGCGCGCACCAGCGACGACTTGCCGGTGCCGCGTGAGCCCCAGAGCAAGGCGTGGTTGGCCGGCATGCCGTCGAGAAACTGTTGGGTATTGCGCCCAAGCTGCTCGACTTGCCGGTCGACGCCGATCAGGTCCGACAAACGCATGTCGAGGCTGACCTCCAGCGGCATCAGATAACCGCCGCGCGACTCGCGCTGCCAGCGCGCGGCCAGGCATTGGGTCCAGTCGATGGCTGGCCGGGGGGCCGGCAGCAACGGCTCGATACGGGCCAGAACGGCATCGGCGCGTTCAAGAAAAGCATTCAATCGGGAATCCACGACTTCTCCTCAGGCACGTTCACAGTAATGATGGTGATACAGCGACGAAACACAGCGTCACGCAAGCGGCGGCCCCCGCAGTACAAGCCTCGCGAGAACATCAGCAGGCATGCATGATCGACTATGCTTGAGCAGCGAAAGGAAACCGAAGTGGTTCACCCCCTCATGGACATCAAATTCACCAACCGGCTGTCATTCAAGCAAGCCCGGCTTACTGTGCTGGTCGGTTTCATTCTGGGCACGCTGCTCAGCCTGCTGCAAATAGGCATCGATTATGCCAGTGAAGACGCCTCCATCAATCGTGAAATCCTTTCATTGCTGGAAATCAGCCACAACCCGGCCTCGCGAATCGCCTACAACATCGACGCCGAACTCGCCAAGGAACTGACCCTGGGCCTGCTGCGCTCGCCAGCGATCATCGGCGCAAAACTGACCGACAACAACGGTACCGTTCTGGCCAACGTCAAGCGACCCGGTGTGGAAAACGGTTACCGGATGCTCAGTGACTTCCTGTTCGGCGCCAACCGACAGTTCGAAGACCGGCTTTACCTGGATCATATGCCCAACGAATCCCTGGGTACGCTGCGGCTGAACGTCGATACTTACGCCTTCGGCGACCGATTCCTGCGCCGGGCCGAAGTGACCCTGATCAATGGCTTCGCCCGCAGCCTGCTGCTGTCCGGCATCCTGCTGGCGCTGTTCTATGTGATGCTGACCAAACCCCTGGTGCGAGTCATCCGTGAACTCAGCGGTCGCGACCCGGGCAGCACCGAATCGACCTCACTGGAGTGTCCCACCGGACACGCCAACGATGAAATTGGCGTGCTGGTCAAGGTTGCCAACCAGCAATTCAAGAACATCGCCACCGAAATCCAGCAGCGGCGCAACGCGGAAAACCGCCTGACCGAATACCTCGGCCAACTGGAAAATATCGTCTCGGCCCGCACTGCCGAACTCAAGGCGATCAACGCGCGGTTGAGCCAATCCAACGAGGAACTGGAAGCCGCCCGCAGTACCGCCCTCGACATGGCCGAAGCCCGCTCGGTGTTCCTGGCCAACATGAGCCATGAAATCCGCACGCCTCTCAATGGCTTGCTCGGGATGATCGCGCTGTCACTCGACGGGCCGCTGAATGCCGAACAACAGCAGCAACTGTCTATCGCCCATGACTCGGGCAAAGTGCTGGTGGAATTGCTCAACGATATTCTCGATTTGTCGAAGTTCGATGCCGGCCAACTCGAACTCGAACACATCCCCTTCGACCTCGGTTCGCTGATCGAAGACACCGCCAACCTGTTGTCGCAGAACGCCGCCCCCAGCGTCGAACTGACCTGCCTGATCGATCCGCATTTCCCGGCACTGGTGCTCGGCGATCCGACCCGGGTGCGGCAGATCGTCAGTAACCTGCTGTCCAACGCCCTCAAGTTCACCCGTTTCGGGCGGGTCGACGTGCGCCTGTCGACGTTCGGCGACGGCGTCAGGATCGAAGTGTGCGACACCGGCATCGGCATCCCCCAGGATGCCCAGGTCAAGATCCTCCAGCCTTTCACCCAGGCCGGCGCCGGTATTACCCGTCAGTTTGGCGGCACCGGGCTGGGCCTGGCCCTGACCTACAACCTTTGCGAAGCCATGCAAGGACGCCTGACGATCAGTTCCGAGGCTGGGTTTGGCAGCCAGTTCTGCGCAGACTTGCCTTTGCCCAGTCATACTCGCGCAATGCCTGCTGTTTCGCTCAAGGGCAAGGTCATTGCCATCACTGCCGCCAGCAGCGGTCTGGGGGAACTGTTGAACAGCCTGTTGCCTGTCTGGGGGCTGGACTATGAGCGGCGTTCGATGGATGACCCACTGTTTGGCCTGACAGCCGACGTGCTCATCACCGACTGCCCCGAATGCCTGTTCAATTTGCGCCCCACCCTCAGCGCGCCGATCCTGCTGATCACCGCTTACGGCAACTTCATGCCCAGCGAAGAGGCCAGCGCCCTCGCCCCCCTGCAACAACAGGCCCGCCCCTTGGCCCGCAGTACGCTGCTTCAGACGTTGCAGCGGATCCTGCAACCGCAAACCCACCCGATCAATGAGGCCAGGCTCGACACTCAATGCCCGCTACGCCGCGGACGAGTGCTGTTGGTGGAAGACAACCCGGTCAATCAGTTGGTGGCCAAGGGCATGCTCGGCAAACTCGGCTGTGAGGTCACCACCGCGGCTCATGGCGGCGAGGCCCTGGACCAACTCGAACAACGGGATTTCGACCTGGTGCTGATGGACTGCAACATGCCGGTGATGGACGGCTATGAAGCCAGCCGGCAAATCCGCCGCAACGGACGCTGGCCCCAACTGCCCATTGTTGCCCTGACGGCCAACGCCATGTCGGAGGAGCGTGAACGCTGTCGTGCCGCGGGCATGAGCGACTACCTGGCCAAACCCTTTCGGCGCGAAGAACTGGCCGCCCTGCTGGACCTGTGGATCCCCGCTACGACAACGCCTTGATCTGCCCCAACAGGTGATCGAGGCCATCGCGCAATTCGTTGAGACGATTCAGATCGACCCCGCTGTCGCACAACAGGCGCGCCTTGAGTGGCCCGACCTGGTCACGCAAGGCCGCGCCGGCTGGCGACAGGCTCAGGTGCACTTCACGCTCATCGCGCGCCGAACGCTGGCGTTGCACCAGTTGCAGTTGTTCCAGGCGCTTGAGCAAGGGTGTCAGCGTGCCGGAATCCAGGGCCAGACGCTCGCCCAATGCCTTGACGGTCGGTTGCTCCGGGGCCGCTTCCTGCCACTCCCACAACACCAGCATCGCCAGGTACTGAGGGTAAGTCAGGCCCAACTGATCGAGCATTGGCTTGTAGGCGCGAATCACCGCCCGGGAAGCCGCGTACAGCTTAAAACACAACTGGCTGTCGAGCTTCAGGGAATCGACTGACAAGGTATTCATTTGAGCAGGGCTTCGATCTCGCGGGTCAGGTCCTGCGGCTTGGTCGCCGGAGCGAAGCGCTTGACCAGTTGCCCGTCCTTGCCAATCAGAAATTTGGTGAAGTTCCACTTGATGCCCTGGGAACCCAGCACCCCCGGTGCGCGCTTTTTCAATTGCACGAACAGCGGATGGGCATCGGCACCGTTGACGTCGATCTTTTTGAACAGCGGGAAGCTGACACCGAAGTTCAACTCGCAGAACTCGGAGATCGCCCCTTCATTGCCCGGCTCTTGCTTGCCGAACTGGTTGCAGGGAAATCCGAGCACCACCAGACCCTGGTCCTTGTAGGTCTGCCACAACTCTTCCAGGCCCTTGTACTGCGGAGTGAAACCGCACTTGCTGGCCGTGTTGACCACCAGCACGGCCTTGCCGGCGAAATCCGCCAGGGTCTTTTGCTCGCCCTTGATCGTGGTGCAAGGGATGCTCAGCAGGTTGTCGCTCATGTTTGAGGTTCCGAACGAATGGAAGAAACAACAAAATAGCTAGCAATTTAATTGTGTGCAATTTAATTAATCAAAACACTGACCAACTGTAGAAGCTGCCGAAGGTTCGGGCCGCGTTCGGACGATCTTTTGACCTGGTCTTTCTTGAGGCCAAGAATCAAAAGATCGCAGCCTTCGGCAGCTCCTACGGGGCTCGCATTACTCGCGGGGCACCAGGTCCAGGCATACCGAATTGATGCAATAACGCAGGCCTGTCGGCGGCGGACCATCAGGGAATACATGCCCCAGGTGCGCGTCGCATTTGGCGCAGACCACTTCGGTGCGGATCATGCCGTGGCTGACATCACGGATTTCGGTCATGGCGCTGTCGCCGATCGGCGCGTAGAAACTCGGCCAGCCGCAGCCGGAATCGAACTTGGTCCTGGAGTCGAACAGTGGCTCGCTGCAGCAGATGCAGTGGTAGATACCGTCGGTCTTGGTGGCGTTGTATTTGCCGGAAAACGGACGTTCGGTGCCTTTGAGGCGGCACACGTTGTACTGCTCCGGGTCGAGCATCGCCTTCCATTCTTCCAGGGTTTTTTCCAACTTTTCCATCATCACACCTCAGCGGCTGAAAAAGCCCGATCTGTACCTTTTCCACGGATCGGGCGGCACGTATGATTGCGCCTCGTCAAACGCCAGTCTGGCAGCCAGACCACGCGCATTCAAACGGAAATATGGGTGCTGCATCTCAAGGCGTCAGGCCTGTGTGAATACGCAGGATTCCCAGCACGGTTGCCCAAACACCGTCTGGATCGTTCATTTTCGGGAACACATCGCCATGCAGGTCAGCAAATCGAACAAGCTCGCCAACGTCTGCTACGACATTCGCGGCCCGGTGCTCAAGCACGCCAAGCGCCTGGAAGAGGAAGGTCATCGCATCCTCAAGCTGAACATCGGCAACCCGGCGCCTTTTGGTTTCGAAGCACCGGATGAAATCCTCCAGGACGTGATCCGCAACCTGCCGACCGCCCAGGGCTACAGTGATTCCAAGGGCCTGTTCAGTGCGCGCAAGGCCGTGATGCAGTACTACCAGCAAAAGCAGGTGGAAGGCGTCGGCATTGAAGACATCTATCTGGGCAACGGCGTATCCGAACTGATCGTAATGTCGATGCAGGCGCTGCTCAACAATGGCGACGAAGTGCTGGTGCCAGCGCCGGACTATCCATTGTGGACCGCAGCCGTGAGCCTGTCCGGCGGCAATCCGGTGCATTACCTGTGCGACGAGCAAGCCAACTGGTGGCCGGACCTGGCTGACATCAAGGCCAAGATCACCCCGAACACCAAGGCCCTGGTGATCATCAACCCGAATAACCCGACCGGCGCGGTGTATTCGAAGGAAGTGCTGCTGGGCATGCTGGAACTGGCCCGCCAGCACAACCTGGTGGTGTTCTCCGACGAGATCTACGACAAGATCCTCTACGACGACGCCGTGCACATCTGCACCGCCTCCCTGGCGCCTGACCTGCTGTGCCTGACCTTCAACGGCCTGTCCAAGTCCTATCGCGTGGCCGGTTTCCGTTCCGGCTGGATCGCCATTTCCGGACCGAAACACCACGCCCAGAGCTACATCGAAGGCATCGACATGCTGGCGAACATGCGCCTGTGCGCCAACGTGCCGAGCCAGCATGCAATCCAGACCGCCCTGGGTGGCTATCAGAGCATCAACGACCTGGTACTGCCCCAGGGCCGCCTGCTGGAGCAACGCAACCGCACCTGGGAGTTGCTCAACGACATTCCGGGCGTGAGCTGCGTCAAGCCGATGGGCGCGCTGTATGCATTCCCGCGGATCGACCCCAAGGTTTGCCCGATCCATAACGACGAAAAGTTCGTCCTCGACCTGCTGCTCTCCGAGAAGCTGCTTGTGGTTCAAGGCACCGCCTTCAACTGGCCATGGCCAGACCACTTCCGCGTCGTGACCCTGCCCCGTGTCGATGACCTGGAGATGGCCATCGGACGCATCGGCGGCTTCCTCAAGTCCTACCGCCAGTAAGCGGTCCGTCACCGTGCGATGCCCCCGAACGTCGCACGGTGATTCATCCGGCAACATTTATTTGCATTGGGCCACTGGCCGTCGCTTTGTCGCTACCGGACAGCCCCTTGCCTGCCCACGCCTAACAAAGGCTGGGCCTTCGGCACGAATTGACTGACAAACACTTCCTGCACACTTGTCGGAAATGCCCTGCAAGCAGCTAGACTGTTGCCGTAGGACACAGTTTGAAATAGTCACCCGGTTGAATACCCCGGTGCAGCACCTTATATACCCCGCAGTACGCTACATCTTTAGCTTGAGGAGATTTCTACAACCATGATGCGCATCCTGCTGTTCTTGGCCACTAACCTGGCGGTCGTGCTGATTGCCAGCATCACCCTGAGCCTTTTCGGCTTCAACGGGTTCATGGCGGCCAATGGGGTTGATCTCAACCTCAATCAGCTGCTGATTTTCTGTGCGGTCTTTGGTTTCGCCGGTTCCCTGTTCTCGCTGTTCATCTCCAAGTGGATGGCGAAGATGAGCACCAGCACCCAGATCATCACCCAGCCACGTACCCGTCACGAGCAATGGCTGCTGCAAACCGTCGAGCAATTGTCCCGCGAAGCCGGGATCAAGATGCCCGAAGTCGGTATCTTCCCGGCCTACGAGGCGAACGCCTTCGCCACCGGCTGGAACAAGAACGACGCGTTGGTCGCGGTCAGCCAGGGTTTGCTCGAGCGCTTCTCGCCGGATGAAGTGAAAGCCGTCCTGGCCCACGAAATCGGCCACGTAGCCAATGGCGACATGGTTACCCTGGCATTGATCCAGGGCGTGGTGAACACCTTCGTGATGTTCTTCGCACGAATCATCGGCAATTTCGTCGACAAGGTGATCTTCAAGAACGAAGAAGGCCAAGGCATTGCCTACTACGTGGCAACCATCTTCGCCGAACTTGTTCTCGGCATCCTGGCCAGCGCCATCGTCATGTGGTTCTCGCGCAAGCGCGAATTCCGTGCCGACGAAGCCGGTGCAAACCTGGCCGGCACCGCCGCGATGATTGGCGCCCTGCAACGCCTGCGGGCGGAACAAGGCCTGCCGGTGCACATGCCCGACACCCTGAACGCCTTCGGCATTAACGGTGGCATCAAGCAAGGGTTCGCCCGCATGTTCATGAGCCACCCGCCACTGGAAGAGCGTATCGACGCTCTGGCTCGTCGTCGGGGCTAAGAGACTTCACAGCAAAAATGAAAAGGCCCGCAGCGATGCGGGCCTTTTTTTGCCTGTTCAAAAGCGTCAGTGCTTTTCAGGGCCTCTTCGTGGGCAAGCCCGCTCCCACAGGGAATCGCGGTCAAATGTGGGAGCGGCGGTGCGACGATTCGACTTGCTCGCGAAGAGGCCAGTACTGCTAACCGTTCCTACCGACTGGAAACCCGATACACACGCTCCTCCAGCCGCGTGACACCCGCCTCCAGGAATTTCCCGCTCTCGCTCAACACATCCTGATCTTCCAGGATCTTCAGCGCCCATGAGTCCCCGAACAACCGTCGCACCTCTTCATCGAGTACGGCAAACGGCGGACCGGGCATTTGCGCCTGGTCGTAATCCAGGGTAATCATCAGGCCAAGGGACTCCTTCGGCAGAATCCGCTTCAAATGGGCGGCGTAGCGCTCGCGCATTTGCGCCGGCAACGCGATCAACGCCGCGCGATCATAAAGCGCGGAGCAATCGGCAACGTCGCCTGCCGTCAGCTCGAAGAAATCGCCGCACCACAGCTCAATGGAACCTGCCCGATAAACCTTGAACGGCCCCTGCTCGCTAACGGCCGGATCAAAGCCATGTTCGCTGAAAAACTCCTCGACGGCTTTTTCCGACAGTTCGACTCCCAAGACCTCATGGCCTTGATGGGCGAGCCATAGCAGATCCAGGCTTTTTCCACATAACGGCACCAGCACGCGCGCGCCTTCTTCAAGGCTCAACGCTGGCCAGAACCGTTTCAGATAAGGGTTCACCTGTGGCAGGTGAAAGCCGATCTGGTTCGCCGCCCACTTCTTGTGCCAAAACTCCGGCTGCATAAATAACCCCGAAAATTCGATCAAAACACCCTAAAACTTATATTAGATTTAGATTAATGATCTGACTGAAGATGTTGCATCTTAACTCTCAGGAGCTCATTCATGTTCCCCAGCCTGTACATATCCCACGGCTCCCCCATGCTCGCCCTGGAACCCGGCGCCAGCGGGCCGGCACTCGCCCGCCTGGCCGCCGAATTACCGAAGCCCAAGGCCATTGTGATTGTTTCCGCACACTGGGAAAGCAATGAGCTGCTGGTCAGCGGCAATCCACAACCGGAAACCTGGCATGACTTCGGTGGCTTTCCCAAAGCCCTGTTCGAAGTCCAGTACCCGGCCCCCGGCGATCCACGACTCGCCGCAGAGGTTGCCGAATTACTGAAAACCGCTGGCTTTGCAGCACGTATCGACAGCAATCGACCTTTCGACCATGGCGTCTGGGTGCCTTTATCGCTGATGTACCCGCAGGCAGACATCCCGATTGTCCAGGTTTCATTGCCCACCCGTGGCGGTCCCGCCCTGCAGACCCGTGTTGGTCACGCGCTGGCCAGCCTGCGCGAGCATGGCGTGCTGCTGATCGGCTCCGGCAGCATCACTCACAACCTGCGGGAACTGGACTGGCATGCCGGCCCCGAGAGCGTTGAACCCTGGGCCCGGGCATTTCGCGACTGGATGATCGAAAAACTCGCCGCGAACGACGAAGACGCGCTGCACGACTATCGCGCGCAGGCGCCAAACGCTGTACGCAATCATCCGAGTGATGAGCACTTGTTGCCGTTGTATTTTGCCCGCGCTGCCGGGGGGCCGTTCAGCGTTGCCCATCAGGGGTTCACCATGGGGGCATTGGGCATGGACATCTATCGCTTCGGTTAGCCAATAAGGCAAAAGATCGTCCGAACGCGGCCCGAGCCTTCGGCAGCTCCTACGGAGGAATGTGATCCCATGTAGGAGCTGCCGCAGGCTGCGATCTTTTTTACAGGCATAAAAAATCCCCGAACCAGTCGGGGATTTTTCATGTTCGATCAATCAGCCCGAGAGCGGATCAATCTTCGCGGTAGCGACGCAGCTTCAACTGCTTGCCGGCAACGCGAGTGTCCTTCAGCTTGGTCAGCAACTTCTCCAGACCATCTTCCGGCAACTCGACGAGGCTGAAGCTGTCACGCACCTGGATGCGACCGATCGCTTCACGCGCCAGGCCACCTTCGTTGAGGATGGCGCCCAGCAGGTTCTTGGCAGCGATACCATCACGCGCGCCCAGCGCGGTACGGCAACGTGCACGGCCTTCGCCCAGTGGCATCGGAGCACGACGCTCGCGGTCGCCACGCTCAGGACGATCACCGGAACGCTCTGGACGATCGCCACGCGGTGCATTGTTCGGCACCAGTGGACGTTCTTTCTCGATAGCGGCCAGGTTCAGCGCTTGACCGTTGGTTGCCTTGCGCAGCAGGGCTGCGGCCAGGGCACGCGGGCTGCAACCGATGTCGGCGGTCAGGCGATCAAGCAGATCACCGTGAGTCGATTCGGCCTCGGCCACCAGCGGCGACAGGCTGTTGGTCAGTTTCTTGATGCGCGCATCCAGAACGGCTTGAGCGTCCGGCAGGCGAACTTCAGCAACCTTTTGACCGGTTACACGCTCGATCACTTGCAGCATGCGGCGCTCACGCGGAGTCACCAGCAGCAGCGCACGACCTTCGCGACCGGCACGGCCGGTACGGCCGATACGGTGAACGTAGGACTCCGGGTCGTACGGCATGTCAACGTTGAACACGTGAGTGATGCGCGGAACGTCCAGGCCACGAGCAGCAACGTCGGTCGCCACAACGATGTCCAGACGGCCATCCTTGAGGGAATCGATCACGCGCTCACGCTGGTTCTGGGCGATGTCACCGTTCAGCGCAGCGGCTTTGTAGCCTTTGGCTTCCAGGGCACTGGCCAGATCCAGGGTCGCTTGCTTGGTACGCACGAACATGATCAGGGCGTCGAAATCTTCCACTTCCAGCAAGCTGAGAACGGCCGAAGTCTTCTGGTCAGCGTGAACCAGCAGGTGAGCCTGCTCGATCGCGGTAACGGTCTGGGTCTTGGTCTGGATCTTCACGTGTTGCGGATCGCACAGGTGGCGTTCGGCAATGGCGCGGATCGACTGCGGCAAGGTGGCCGAGAACAATACGGTCTGACGGGTTGCAGGCAGAGCCTTGAAGATAACTTCCAGGTCGTCCATGAAACCCAGCTTGAGCATTTCGTCGGCTTCGTCGAGAACCAGGTGGTTCACGGTCGCCAGTACTTTTTCGTCGCGACGCAGGTGGTCGCACAGACGGCCCGGAGTGGCGACAACGATCTGTGCGCCATTACGGATTGCTTTCAGCTGTGGGCCCATCGGCGCGCCGCCGTAGACAGCCACAACAGTTACGCCCGGCATTTGCTTGGCGTAGGTTTCGAAAGCGGTTGCAACTTGTAGCGCCAACTCACGAGTTGGTGCCAGGATCAGGGCTTGCGGTTCGCGCTTTGCAGGATCGATGCGATGCAGGATTGGCAGGGCGAACGCAGCGGTTTTACCCGTACCGGTTTGCGCCTGACCAATCATGTCGTGACCGGCCATGATGATCGGGATCGATTGCTGCTGAATAGCCGATGGCTCTTCGTAGCCAGTCGCGGTGACGGCTGCAAGAATATTCGGATTAAGATTAAAAGCGGCGAAGCCGCCGGTTTCCTGGGTCATGGGTCTGCCTCTAAGTGCATCCGCAAAGACCCATGCTCCAAAGCTGCGCGTGCCGTGTTGAGACTCAAGAGTCGCCCTGGCAGCTTTGTCGGCGGGGATTTGCGAAAACGAATGAATGAAAAGAATCGTCAAGGGAGAGTCCGCAGTACGGACGTGCAGCCGAAGCTGGCTTCGGGGAATTGCTCTACCTAAACGCGGCCCGGCTAAAGGCCGGCGCGCACTATACCGGAATTTGCCCAAAAAGGGAGCTTTTTTTATCGGAAATCCACCGGATACGCCGTTGTGTCACAGGCTTTGCGAATAATCGGTCAGCCGTCTACTTTTCAAAGGCCCGGCCTTGCGGGTGATGGCGCTAAAACGGTTCACCCTTTGCCGTGCAGACCGCCGGTCCGGCACGCCCTTCCCACCCCGAGGATCGCTCCATGAATCAGCCCAGCTCCAGTCGAGTCAGCCGCGAACGGCATGGCCACGTGTTCCTGATCGGTCTGGATCGGGTGGCCAAGCGCAATGCCTTCGATCTCGACCTGCTCAACGCGTTGAGCCTGGCCTATGGCGAGTTCGAAGCCGACAGCGAGGCGCGGGTGGCGGTGGTGTTCGCTCATGGCGAGCACTTCACCGCCGGGCTCGACCTGGTCAATGCCAGCGTCACACTGGCAGATGGCTGGCAGGTTCCGCCCGGCGGCTGTGATCCGTGGGCGGTGTTCGCAGGCCCCAGGGTCAGCAAACCGGTGATCGTCGCCGCCCAAGGCTACTGCCTGACCATCGGCATCGAATTGATGCTGGCCGCCGACATCAACCTGTGCGCCAGCAATACCCGGTTTGCACAAATGGAAGTGCAACGGGGAATCTTCCCGTTCGGCGGTGCGACCCTGCGCCTGCATCAAGTCGCCGGTTGGGGGAACGCCATGCGCTGGTTGTTGACCGGTGACGAATTCGACGCCCGTGATGCCTTGCACCTGGGCCTGGTGCAGGAGGTCATGGCCAGCGAGGACTTGCTGCCCCGGGCGATTGAACTGGCCGAACGGATCGCCCGCCAGGCACCGCTTGGGGTTCAGGCGACACTGATGTCGGCGCGACAGGCCCGATATGAAGGGGAAACCGCGGCGGCAAAGGCGTTGCCGCTGCTGGTCAAGAAGTTGATGGCCAGCGAGGACGTCAAGGAAGGTGTGCGGTCGATGGTGGAGCGACGGCCCGGAGTGTTCAAAGGTTGCTGAAAGTCTGCGTAGGAGCTGCCGAAGGCTGCGATCTTTTGATCTTCAAAGATCGCAGCCTTCGGCAGCTCCTACAGGGGAATCTGTGCTCCTCAGGTGGCCGGGCGAATGCACTTGATCAACGAGTCCAGCGAATACCCTAACCGCGGCGCCAGCGTTTCGGCGCGGGCGATCAGGCCGTCCATGTCCAGTTCCTGGTCCAGCTCCGACGGCACGATCAGAATCACGTTGCCCTCCTTCACCGGCAGCTCCCAGTAATGTCGGTGGTATAAACCGCGCAACAAGGCGGCGCCCAGGGGTTTGCCATCGTCGGTAGCCCACTGATTGATGACCAGCCAGCCCCCCGGATTCAATCGCTTCTGGCAGTTTTCCAGAAAGCTCCAGGCCAGATGACCGACACCCGGCCCGACGTCGGTATAAAGGTCGACGAAAATCAGGTCCGCCGACTCAGCGGTGTCCAGCAGCTCCAGCGCATCGCCAACACGGATGTACAGGCGCGGATCGTCATCCAGCCCCAGATATTCAATGGCCAGGCGCGGTACATCCGGGCGCAGCTCGATGGCTTCGACATCTTCCAGCGGCAGGAACTTGAGGCAAGCCTGAGTCAGCGTCCCGGCGCCGAGGCCGAGAAACAGCGCACTTTCCGGTTGCTGGTGGCACAGCGCTCCGATCAGCATCGCCCGGGTGTAGTCGTACTCGAGCCAGCTCGGGTCGGCCGTGAACACGCAGCTTTGCTCGATGGCATCACCGAACTCGAGAAAACGGTAATCGGCCACTTCCAGCACGCGAATCACGCCGAACTCGTCCTGTACCTCGGCGAGCAGATGCTCGACGCGCTCCTCAGTCATTTCATCTCCTGATCGTCACCGGGGCCGGCAACGCAATAACACCGCGCGTGGAGAGCGGCAAAGGCGAGATTGTCGGCGAAGCGACGGGAACAGGTCACGCACTAATTTGCTGATAACATGGACGTCCGAGCGAAAACACTAGAGACCGTGATGAGCCAACCCTGGAGCCCTGACAGCTGGCGCGCCCTGCCGATCCAGCAACAACCCCGATACCCCGACGCCGCGCATTTGCAGCAGGTCGAGCAGACCTTGGCCAGCTATCCGCCGCTGGTGTTTGCCGGCGAAGCCCGGGAGTTACGCCGTCAGTTTGCCGAGGTGACCCAGGGCCGCGCGTTTCTGTTGCAGGGTGGTGACTGCGCCGAAAGCTTCGCCGAGTTCTCCGCGGCGAAAATCCGCGACACCTTCAAGGTGTTGTTGCAGATGGCAATCGTGATGACCTTTGCCGCCGGCTGCCCGGTAGTCAAGGTCGGGCGCATGGCCGGGCAGTTCGCCAAGCCCCGTTCGGCCAATGACGAAACCATCGATGGCGTGACCTTGCCCGCCTACCGTGGCGACATCGTCAACGGCATCAGCTTCGACGAAAAAAGCCGCGTGCCGGATCCGGAGCGCCTGCTGCAGTCCTACCACCAGTCCACCGCGACCCTGAACCTGTTGCGCGCCTTCGCCCAGGGCGGTTTCGCCGACCTGCACCAGGTGCACAAGTGGAACCTGGACTTCATCGCCAACTCGGCGCTGGCCGAGAAGTACAGCCACCTGGCCGATCGCATCGATGAAACCCTGGCGTTCATGCGCGCCTGCGGCATGGACACCTCGCCGCAGTTGCGCGAAACCAGTTTCTTCACCGCCCACGAAGCACTGTTGCTGAACTACGAAGAAGCCTTCGTGCGTCGCGACAGCCTGACCAACGATTACTACGACTGCTCGGCCCACATGCTGTGGATCGGTGACCGCACCCGCCAGCTCGACGGTGCCCACGTCGAATTCCTGCGCGGGGTGAACAACCCGATCGGGGTCAAGGTCGGCCCGAGCATGAACCCCGACGACCTGATTCGCTTGATCGATGTGCTCAACCCGGACAACGACCCGGGCCGCCTGAACCTGATCGCGCGGATGGGCGCTAACAAGGTCGGTGATCACTTGCCGCAGCTGATCCGCGCCGTCCAGCGTGAAGGCAAGCAGGTGCTGTGGAGTTCCGACCCGATGCACGGCAATACCATCAAAGCCAGCAGCGGCTACAAGACCCGCGACTTCGCGCAGATCCTTGGGGAGGTGAAGCAGTTCTTCCAGGTGCACGAAGCCGAAGGCAGTTATGCCGGTGGTATCCACATCGAGATGACCGGGCAGAACGTGACCGAGTGCATCGGTGGCGCGCGGCCGATTACCGAGGATGGCTTGTCGGATCGCTACCACACCCATTGCGATCCGCGGATGAATGCCGATCAGTCGCTGGAACTGGCGTTTTTGATTGCTGAGACACTGAAGCAGGTTCGACGCTAGATTTTGCTTGTCTGATAGACCGCCATCGCGAGCAAGCTCGCTCCCACAAGGGTCCGCGTTCGCCCAAACAACTCGGTCAACTGTGGGAGCGAGCTTGCTCGCGATGACGTCAGATCAAACACCGCCAATTTGTGTGAATGCCTCCCGCAACCTTGCCGCACTCGCCCGCGGGCAATTGAGCTGAACCTGCGCCAGCCCAAGCCAATCCGCCATCTGCCGCAGATTGACCGCCAGCGCCAGCATCCCCTCCTCGTCCAGCCCCGCGTCCTCTTCATGCACCGCATGCACTGCCAGACGGCCCGCAGCCCGTTCCGCGCGAAGATCCACCCGTGCTGCAATCCGTTCGTTGTGCAAAAACGGCAGGACGTAATAGCCGTACACTCGCTTGTCTTGCGGTGTGTAGATCTCCAGCCGATAGCGGAAATCAAACAGCCGCTCGGTCCGGCTGCGCTCCCAGATCAGCGAATCGAACGGTGAGAGCAATGCACTGGCGACGACTTTGCGCGGCACTTTCGGCTCGGGCAGACAATAGGCCGGTTGCCGCCAGCCCTGGACTTCGCAGGTCAGCAATTCCCCTGCCTCGACCAACTCGGCCAAACGTGGACGACTGTCCCCAGGGTTCAAGCGGAAATAGTCACGCAAGTCCTTCTCCGTACCGACTCCCAAGGCCGTTACCGCATGCCGCAACAGGCCGCGCTGGGCCTCGCCTTCACTCAGGATGGGGTGCGCAAGCACCGCCCGGGGAATCACCCGCTCCGGCAGATCGTAGAGCCTTTCGAATCCGCGCCGTCCGGCAACGGTCACTTCACCGGCAGCGAACAACCATTCCAGCGCATGCTTTTCCGCACTCCAGTCCCACCAGGGGCCGGCCCGCTCCTGACGGGTCGACAGACTTGCGGCCCCCAACGCGCCCTGCTCCTCGACCGAAGCCAGCACCCGGCGAATGGTGTCCTGCTGTTCACGGCCAAAGCGCGCCAATTGCTGATAGATGTCTTCGCCACGGCTCGCACGCTGCATGCGCCAACGCATCAAGGGGTACATGGAAAGTGGCAACAACGAGGCTTCATGGCCCCAATACTCGAACAACGTACGGCGCCGGCCCTGGCTCCAGGCAGCCTGGTCGAGCAAATCGGATGAGTAATTGCCGAGGCGGGAAAACAGCGGAAGGTAGTGCGAACGCACCAATGCATTGACCGAATCGATCTGCAGAATGCCCAGCCGTTCGATCAGGCGATTGAGCGCAACTGCCTTGATCGCCGCTGACGACGACCGCCCGTTGAACCCTTGGGCGGCCAGCGCCAGACGCCGAGCCTGTTTGAGGGTAAAGGACAACGTTGCGGGCATGGGTGCCTCCTTGTCTGCTCGCAACCTACCTCACCGGTAAGGGGTTTGTGTAGCGTGGCATTCATCATTTATGCATCGGGTCATTCCAGAACGGCTTGATCGACTCGTTCTCCACATCCGCACGGCTCATGCCGATGTCCTTGAGTGCTTCGTCGCTCAAGCTCGCCAGCAGTTCGCGCTCGCGATGCAGTTCGTACCAGCGGCCGACCTTGTGCAGCAGATCGGATATCACGTGAATCGAGTGTTTTTCTGATCCCTGGAACTCGTGTTGACCTTTCATCTTGTTGCCCTCCGTTTGGATGGATCCAGTCTCGCGCCGGGTCTAAGATCAATCCAACGAATGTTTCTGATGTCACATATCTCGGAGATTGATGGATGTCCGCCTACCCGAGTATCGATACCGAAGTGTTGCGCACCTTCGTCGCCATCGCCGACCAGGGCGGCTTTACCCGCGCTGGCGAAATCGTCAACCGCACCCAGTCTGCCGTCAGCATGCAGATGAAACGCCTGGAAGAAGATGTGCTGCAGCGCCAGTTGTTCCAGCGCGACGGGCGGCAGGTGCGACTGACGGCCGAAGGCCAGGTGTTGCTCGGCTATGCGCGACGCATCCTCAAGCTGCACAGTGAGGTCTTCAATACCTTGCGTGAGCCCGACATGGTCGGCACCGTGCGCATCGGCACGCCGGACGATTATGTGATGCGGTTCCTCCCGGGGATCTTGCGCCGGTTTGCCCAGTCTTACCCGCTGATTCAGATAGAAGTGCACTGCGAATCATCTAAACAACTGCTGATGCGCCAGGATCTCGACCTGTCCATCGTGACCCGCGAACCGGGCAGCGAAATCGGCCAGTTGTTGCGCAAGGAACGTTTTGTCTGGGCCCAAGCGCAATGCTACAGCGCTCATGAGCAGACGCCGCTGCCGCTGGCGATGTTCAACAGTGATTGCTTCTGCCGACTGTGGGCCTGCAATGCCCTGGATGCCCGGGGGCGCGATTACCGGGTGGCGTACAACAGCGACAGCCTGTCGGCGATCATGGCGGTGGTCAGCGCCGGCCTGGCCGTCACGGCACAACTTGAAAGCCTGATCACCGCTGACATGCGCATCCTCGGTGAGGCCGAGGACCTGCCGCTGCTGCCCGAGGCCAGCATCATGCTCGTGCGCAACCTGCATAACCCGTCGCCCATCACTGAGTGCCTGGCCGAGCACATCGTCGAAGGCTTCAAACTTTGAAGGCGAGCATCACCGCACAGAACACCAGGAACCCGCAAAACAGCCCACGCAGCAGCCGCTCGGGCAAAGCGTGGGCAACCTTCACCCCCCAACTGATACTCATCAACCCACCGACCGCCAAAGGTAAGCCGATCACCCAGCTGACCTGATGGTGCGCGGCGTAAGTCACCAGCGTCACCCCTGTACTCGGCAAGGCAAGCGCCAACGACAACCCCTGTGCAACCACCTGGCTGGTGCCGAACAGACTGGTCAGCACCGGCGTCGCCACCACCGCGCCCCCCACGCCGAACAACCCGCCCATCGTGCCGGATGCAGCGCCAAGCACGCCCAGCCAGGGCCATGAGTAGTTCATCTGCGAGGTCGCCGGAGCGCTGGCGGCGAACATGCGAACAAGGTTGTACGCCGACAGCGCGATCAGGAATGCGACAAAACCAATGCGCATGGTTTGCGCATCAATGCCCACCGCCCAGATCGACCCGAGCCAGGCGAAGCAGAACCCCATGATGGCCAGCGGTAGCGCGTGGCGCAGTTCGATCCGGTTGCGCTGATGATAGCGCCACAGCGCCAGCATCACGTTCGGCACCACCATCACCAGCGCCGTGCCTTGGGCAATCTGCTGATCGAGCCCGAACAGCACGCCCAGCAGCGGAATGGCGATCAGGCCGCCGCCGATGCCAAACAACCCGCCGAGCGTGCCCAACGCAGCGCCGAACACCAGATACATCAAGAACTCAATCACAGCCTTTTCCCCATCGCCGTCAGGCCTTTGATCCTACGCAGTTGCTGCTGGCGCGGAAACGCACAGCATCGCACAATGGCTGTGCCAAATTCGCACAAGCACAAACTTGCCATGAACCCCAATCAACTGACCGACCAACTGGCCTTGTTCCTCGACGTGCTGGAAACCGGCAGTTTTTCCGCCGTCTCGCGCCGTCATCCGCTGACCCCTTCGGCCGTGGCTCGACGTATCGACAGCCTGGAAAGCGCAGTCGGCAGTCAACTGTTCCTGCGCAGTACCCATGCGGTACGCGCCACCCCGGCGGGATTGGCCTTTGCCGAGCGCGCACGGCGGATCGTCGCCGAATTGCGCCTGGCCCGGGCCGAGGCCGTGTCCCTGAGCAGCGCGCCGGAAGGCCTGATTCGTATCGATGCGCCGGCAGCTTTTGGGCGCCGGCACCTGGCACCGGTGATTGCCGATTTCCTGATGCTCTACCCCGGGCTCGATGTACAACTGCACCTGATCGACAGCTTCGTCGATATGCAGGGCCTGAACCTCGGCAAGGTCGATCTGGTATTGCGTGCCGGGCAATTGGCCGACACCCGGCTGGTAGCCACGCCCCTGGCGAGCATGGTGCGTATCGCCTGCGCCAGCCCTGATTATTTGCGGCGTCGCGGCGTGCCGAGCGAGCCGTCACAGCTGATTGAACACGACGGGCTTGACTGGGATGGCCTGGCTCCCCCCTTCGCCTGGCGTTTCGAGCGCGGCGGGCAAATGCAGTTGCACCGGCCGGCGCGGATCCGCATGAGCGCCAACAATGCCGAGGCGCTGGTGTGTGGCGCATTGGCCGGACTGGGTATCGCGCATCTGCCGACCTGGCTGGCCAGCGAGTACCTGTTGCGCGGTGAGTTGCTGCCGCTGTTCTGCGACAGCGGCCTGCCGAAACCGGAAAGCGCCGGCATCTATGCCTTGCGCCTGGAACAGCAGCCCAACTCCCGCAGTCGCTTGTTGCTGGAGTACCTGAAAACCCGTTTCAGCCCTGTTCCGCCCTGGGATCTGGTGCTGCAAACCCATTTGCAACTGCACTGATCAAAATTATCTGGCGCATTAAAGATTCGCCCGCTAGATTCTTCAGATCACAGATCAAGGCTTCAACATGAGCACCGAGCGCAACACCCCGGACAACTGCGACAACCTGCTGCTGGACAATCAGGCCTGCTTCGCCCTGCATTCCACTTCGCTGATGATGACCAAGGTCTACAAACCCTTGCTGCAAGCGCTGGGCCTGACCTATCCGCAATACCTGGCGATGATGGTGCTATGGGAAAGGGACGGTTTGACCGTAGGTGAAATCAGCACGCGGTTGCTGACCGATCCTGGATCGTTGACGCCGCTGCTCAAGCGCCTGGAAGCCGAAGGCCTGCTCAGCCGAACCCGCAGCCGCGAAGACGAGCGGGTGGTGATCGTCGAACTCACCGAACAGGGCCGGGCGTTACGCGACAAGGCCCGCGATGTTCCCCAGTGCATCCTCGGCGCCAGCGGGATGACCGTGGAGCGCCTGCAAAACCTGCAGGCGGAGTTGCAGGAGCTGCGTCGTCACCTGCAAGACAGCCTCTAGTCTCCAATCCACCACAAATCCCCTGTGGGAGCGGGCTTGCTCGCGAAAGCGGTAGATCAGTCGACTCTTGTGTTGACTGAAACACCGCCTTCGCGAGCAAGCCCGCTCCCACATTTGCTTTGTGCTGTCCCACAGAACTCGATTTCCCCTCCGAAAACCGCCCGCATAACCTCCAGTCGCTCTAACTCGATAGTTCCAGCCAATCCTTCTCAACCGTTTGTCTGTCCTGGCAAATTTATTTTATTTTTTATATTGCGCACTAAATATTAGCGCGATACATTTACCTCGCACTTACTTAGCGCGCAAACATTTAGCGCAAAACAACCAAACCCCGAATGAGGCTTTCACCATGCAAACTCTCTACACCGCAATCGCAACTTCCACTGGCGGCCGTGACGGTCGGGCGGTTTCCAGCGACAACATCCTCGACGTCAAGCTCGCCACGCCGAAAGAGCTCGGCGGTGCCGGCGGCGCAGCCACCAACCCAGAGCAACTGTTCGCTGCCGGCTACTCCGCCTGCTTCATCGGTGCCCTGAAATTCGTGGCCAGCCAGACCAGGCGCAGCATTCCCAACGACGCTTCTATCACCGCCCATGTCGGCATCGGCCAGATCCCTGGCGGCTTCGGCCTGGACATCGACCTGCACATCAGCCTGCCGGGTCTTGAACAAGCCGATGCACAAGCACTGGTCGATGCGGCCCACCAGGTCTGCCCGTACTCCAACGCCACCCGTGGCAACGTCGATGTGCGTCTGCACGTTACCGTCTAACCGCTGATTACCAGGCCCGAACAGGAAACGAACATGAACACTTTCAGCAAAGTCTTGACCGGTACCCTTCTCGCCTTGTCCATCGGGAACGCGATCGCAGGTAACGGGGTTGAACACAACACCCAGGCATTCCTCGACGTACTGAACGCCGGCACCGGCAAACCGATGGAGCAAATGACGCCCGCCGAGGCCCGCGCGGTTCTGGTAGGCGCTCAGTCCGGGGTCAAGCTGACGCTGCCAAAAGCCGATGTCAGCCAGAAGACCATTCAAGTCGACGGCCAACCGATCAGCCTGACCATCGTCCGGCCGGCCGGGGTCAAGGGCGAGCTGCCGGTGTTCATGTTCTTCCACGGCGGTGGCTGGGTGCTGGGGGATTTCCCGACCCACGAGCGGTTGGTGCGTGACCTGGTGACGGGTTCGGGTGCCGCGGCGGTGTTCGTGAACTACACGCCGTCGCCGGAAGCGCATTACCCGGTGGCGATCAACCAGGCTTATGCCGCGACCCGATGGGTGGCCGAGCACGGCAAAGAGATCAATGTCGATGGCCAGCGCCTGGCGGTAGCCGGCAACAGCGTCGGCGGCAACATGGCGGCGGTGGTTGCGCTGATGGCCAAGGACAAGGGCACTCCGGCGATCAGGTTCCAGGTGCTGTTGTGGCCGGTGACTGATGCCAACTTCGAAACCGCGTCCTACAACCAGTTTGCCGAGGGGCACTTCCTCAGCAAAAACATGATGAAGTGGTTCTGGGACAACTACACCACCGATGCCAAGCAGCGCAACGAGATCTACGCCTCGCCACTGCGCGCGACCACTGCCCAGTTGAAAGGACTGCCTCCAGCGCTGGTTCAGACCGCCGGAGCCGACGTATTGCGCGACGAAGGCGAAGCCTATGCCCGCAAACTCGATGAAGCCGGAGTGCCGGTGACCTCGGTTCGCTACAACGGCCTGATCCACGACTACGGTTTGCTCAACGTGGTGAGCCAGGTGCCAGCGGTGCGTTCGGCGATGTTGCAGGCGTCTGAAGAGCTCAAGCAACACCTGAAGAAATAACGCAGAACAACATGTGGGGGTCAACGCAGATTCTGCAGGCACAAAAAAGCCCGACTCAATGGTCGGGCTTTTTCATTCCTGAAGCTGTGCTTATTTGGCACGGCCTTTGTAGGAACCGCCTTCGCGGGTATCGATCTCGATCATGTCGCCGATTTCGATGAAGTCAGCAACCGACAGCTCGGTACCGTTCTTCAGTTTGGCAGGCTTCATTACCTTGCCGGAAGTGTCGCCGCGAGCGGAACCTTCGGTGTAGTCAACCTGACGCACGATGGTGGTCGGCAGCTCTACGGAAACCAGACGCTCTTCGAAGAAGATCGCTTCGCAAACATCGGTCATGCCTTCTTCAACGAAAGGCAGAACGGCTTCGATGTCTTCAGCGTTCAGCTCGTACATGGTGTAGTCGGTGGTGTCCATGAACGTGTAGGTGTCGCCGCTGATGAAGGACAGGGTCGCTTCTTTGCGGTCGAGGATTACGTCGTCCAGTTTGTCGTCGGCGCTGTAAACGATCTCGGTCTTGTAACCGGTCAGCAGGTTCTTCAGCTTGGTCTTCATGATCGCGCTGTTACGACCGGACTTGGTGAATTCAGCTTTCTGAACCAGCCAAGGATCGTTTTCGAGACGAATCACGGTCCCGGGTTTCAGTTCTTTACCAGTTTTCATTGCGAATATCCGAATTTGGATGGGATTTACAAAAATCTAGGCCGCGTATCATATCCAATTTCCATAAAACTGTACCAGCGCCGTGGCAAGATCGGCCTGCAAGGCCTGTTCCTGACACCACGCCTCGGCGTGTTTTTCCAGCTCTGGCCAGTGTTTACGGGTCAATTGCCAGTGGTCGGCTATTTTTTCACCAGCGTTCCACGCCCGCCAGAGACCGCTGATCGCCTCCCGCGCAGGTGCAGATAACCCTTTTACATAAAGTTCAAGGAAGGCTTCGAGCTTGTCCAGGTGGATGTCTTCTTCCTGCCGATAGATGTGCCAGAGAAATGGCCGGCCGGCCCATTGGGCGCGCACAAAGGAGTCTTCGCCGCGCACGGCATTGAAATCGCAGCACCACAGTAACCGGTCGTATTGGTCCTGGCGGACGAATGGCAGCACCTGCACGGTCAAGGCGTCGCGCACATGCACGGCACCGGCCGCCAGCCCCTGCACACCGAGCCAACGCTCGACGTCGCCGAGAATCCGCCCTTCCGGCACCAGCAGATGAGTGGCCGTAGAATCGCCAGCCATTGCATCGAGCCAGCTGGCCAGACCGCTGTTTTCGTAGGCAAACAATGAGATCAACTGCGCGCCGGGCGCAGGATCAATCCCCATACCTTGCAGGAATTCTCTTTGAGCCTGCGGGTCTTGCTGAAATTGCCGACGCCGTTCCAGCAACCCTCGCTCACGCAGCAGTCCGCCGGTGCCCTTCTGGAATCCAGGGAAGAAAAAGAACTTCTGTACGCTTTTGTACTTCACAGAGGGTAAGCCGTGACAACCGATCACCCAGTCCTCGGCGCTCAGATAGTCGAGGTTCATCCATAGGGGCGGCTTTTCCCGTTCGACCATGGCGTCCATATAGGCGCTCGGCAACTGGCAGGCAAACGCAGCAATCACCACATCGGCGGCTTCGGTCGGCTGCCATTCGGCTGGCCATTGGCGCACATCGACGTCGTGCTGCCATTGCTGCACAGCGTCAATGTCGATTTCCGGGCACAGGCGCTCGAATGCTCGCAGGTCATCGACCCATAGACGCACCGCCAGTCCATGTTCGGCCACCAGTTGCCGGGCCAGTCGCCAGGTCACGCCGATGTCGCCGAAGTTGTCGACCACGGTGCAAAAAATATCCCAGCGGGTTTTCATTTCAGGCATACCAGGTTCCCGTTGGCAAAGGCGCCGATTGTCCGCATAAATTACCCCGTGCAGAAGAGCCGACGGCGATTATTCTTCATGCGACAATCGCTACCCGCCAGTCACCTTTCGCCAGGAGGCAACCATGCCCCACAGCCCCACTCCGCGCCGATCCTTCCCGATCAGCCTTAGCGCCCTGCAACTGACAGGCAGTATCGCCCTCGGCATGTGGCTCGGGTTCATTGCCATTGTGTTGACCTGCTGGCTCGCGTCGCGCCTGCTGTTCAGCGAGCAACTCGCCCCGATCGCGGCAGCGGTAGAGCAACTGGCCCAACCACCCGCAGTGGCTCAACCGCTGCCGAACATTCCGTCACAGAGCCCGCTGTTCGAGCAATATGAAGAAAACCTGCGCAAGAACGAACAGCAGCAACGGCTTGATCAGGCACGCGGCAGCAGTCGCAACCTGGCCAACCCGAACTGTCAGTTCTGGCTGCAACAGGACCGGACTGCACCCAGCGAAAAAAGCCGCGCCAACGTCCTGCAATTCTGCGATTGATCATGAATAAGCAAACCGTCCACCAACTGATTCTCGACAAGCTGCGGATCGATCTCGACATCGCCGAGCGCGCCGCGCAAACCGCCTACGAAACGGCAACCCACGAAGAAAACATCGCCGAGAACAAGTACGACACCCTGGGGCTGGAAGCGTCCTATCTCGCGGCCGGGCAAGCCAGGCGGGTCGAGGAAATTCGCCAGTCACTGAGCCTCTGTCAGAACCTGTCCCTGCGCCCGTATGACGATCAGCGGGGCATCGAAGTGGGCGCGCTGTTGGGGCTGGAGGACGAAAAGGGGCGCGAACAATGGCTGTTTCTGGCCCCCGATGCAGCCGGGCTGAAGGTCGACCTGGTGGGGCAACTGATTACCGTCATCACCCCGCGCTCACCGCTGGGCAAAAGCCTGCTGGGCAAGTTCGAGGGCGATGAGGTGGAGATCATGGTGGCTGGCGCTCGGCAACAGTTCGCTGTCACCGAGGTGGTTTGACCGGCAGAAACGCTGTCAGTGAACGGGCAGTTCTACGCCTTCGAACAGCTCTTCCAGCTCTTGCTTATTGTGGCACTGAATGGCCTTGGCCATGACTTCGCGGGTCAGGTGCGGCGCAAACTTCTCGATGAAGTCGCACATGAAACCCCGCAGGAAGGTGCCGCGACGGAAGCCGATCTTGGTCACGCTGGACTCGAACAGTTCGCTGGCATCGAGTACCACCAGGTCGCTGTCGAGCTTGGTATCGACAGCCATTTTCGCCACGATGCCCACGCCCAGACCCAGGCGAACATAGGTTTTGATCACGTCGGCGTCGGCGGCGGTGAACACCACTTTCGGCGTCAGGCCGCGATGGCTGAAGGCTTCGTCGAGTTTCGAACGGCCGGTGAAACCGAACACGTACGTCACGATCGGGTATTCGGCCAGGGCTTCGAGGGTCAGTTTCGACAGTTTGGTCAGCGGGTGGCCCTGAGGCACGACCACGCAACGGTTCCAGCGGTAGCACGGCATCATCACCAAATCACCGAACAGCTCGAGCGCTTCGGTGGCAATGGCGAAATCCACGGTGCCATCAGCCGCCATTTCGGCGATTTGCATCGGCGATCCCTGGTGCATGTGCAGGGCAACGTCCGGGTATTGCTTGATGAAATTGCTGATTACCGGCGGCAATGCATAACGCGCCTGGGTGTGAGTGGTGGCAATCGACAGGGTGCCTTTCTTCTCGTTGGAGAATTCCTGGGCGATCTGCTTGATGCTTTCAACCTTGCGCAGAATCTCGCCAGCAGTGGTGATGATGCGCTCGCCGGCCGGGGTAACGCGGGTCAGGTGCTTGCCGCTGCGAGCAAAAACCTCGACGCCCAGTTCGTCTTCCAGCAGACGGATCTGTTTGCTGATGCCGGGTTGAGAGGTGTAAAGGCTTTGGGCTGTAGCGGAAACGTTGAGGTCGTGGTGCGCCACTTCCCAGATGTAGCGCAATTGTTGAAGCTTCATATGAATCCCTCAAAGCAGGTAGACGCCACGGGCATCAGCGACGATATATAACTATATTAATGGCACGAAGAATAAATCTAGAACTTTTTTATCAGATTGCCACTATTCGTGTCCTAGCGGTCCCCTTGGCGACGACGTTGCACCAGCGGCACCAGATAGACCGGCACCTTGGACAGTTGCAACACACGGGCGGCGGTTCGCCCCAAAGGCGTTTCCGCACCGGCACCGTGGCTGTGACTACCTACGATCAACAAATCCACGGAGAGTTTCTGCGCCTGGTCCAGAATCACCTGCGACGGATCGCCCTGCAGCACCCGTACAGCCTGAATCCGCTCCAGATCGTGCTCCCCCTCATCCCCCAACTCCTCACGAAAACTGTCGAGCACCCGCTGCTCGATACTGGCGATCACCGTATTCAGGCCCTGGCTGTGAAACTCGTTCAGCGCCTGTTCATCGAGATAACTTTGCAGCACCGATTCGGCAAACAACCCCATGGGTTCAACCGCATGCACGACATACAAACTGGCATTGAAGGTCCTGGCCAGTTCCAGGGCATGCTGCATCACCACGGGCGCGTACAGGCCAAGGTCAGTGGCATACAGCATCGAACGAATCATATGACCTCCTCGACTGCCAACATGGCGCAGATTTGATTCAGCTTAGCAGTGCCTTGGCGACTGCGGCGTCCGGCGCAACGCATTGAACGGCGGGCTTAAACCTTTTGCTCGTTGCTTATGCCATGGGGCACATGACCGGTGGCGACGACTTCACGGGCCAATTCGCAGTGGCCGGCCTGATCGTCGAAAAACACGTCGGCCGCGAAGGCTTCGAGAAAGGCCGACTTGGTCAGGCCGCCGAGGAACAGCGACTCGTCGAGACGGATGTCCCATTCGCGCAACGTGCGAATGACCCGCTCATGGGCCGGTGCCGATCGTGCCGTGACCAGCGCGGTACGGATCGGACAGGCGTCCTCCGGGAACTCACGTTGCAACAGATTGAGGGCTGCGAGAAAGCCCTTGAACGGCCCTCCGCGCAACGGCTCGCGGGCGGCCTCACGTTCGCTGGCCTGAAAGGCTTCCAGACCACCGGCCTGATAAATGCGCTCCGACTCATCGGAAAACAGCACCGCGTCTCCGTCGAAGGCAATGCGCAACTCGTCGCTGGCCGCACGGCTGGCACCGCCCGACAGAATGGTCGCTGCCGCGAACCCGGCGTCCAGCGCATTGCGCACGTCTTCAGCGTGGGTCGAGAGAAACAGGTCGCAGCCAAAAGCCTTGAGGTAGGGATACGGACTGCGCCCGCCGACAAAGGCCGCGCGGGAAATCGCCAGCCCGTAGTGGTCAATCGAGTTGAACACCCGCAGCCCGGTGTCGGCGCTGTTGCGCGACACCAGAATCACCTCGACCCGGGCGCGGCCGAGGCTGTTGTTGAGGTTCAGGAGTTTCTGCACCAACGGGAAGGCATCGCCGGGCTCGAGGATTTCGTCTTCGTGTTCGATCTGATACTGCCGGTACGCTTCGACGCCACTCGACAGGTAGACCTTGTGGCTTTCGCTCAGGTCGAACAGCGCCCGCGAAGAAATCGCCAGCACCAGCTTGTCGTCAATTGCCTTTGGCATGCCCTTCCCCCTCAGGTCGGTCGACTCAGGTGTTGCGTCGATCAATGAAACTCAAACTGCGATACAAGGCCTCGATGCGTGGCATTTCACACCCGGCTGCCTTCGCCGCCGCCAAAGGCCGGGCGTAAATCGCGGCCAGTTCCAGCGGTCGCTTGTGCAAATAATCGTGGTACATGCTCGGCCAGTAGTCGGGCATTTTCTCGGTCACCATGAACAAATGCTCGGCATACCCTGCCGGTACGTCGTGCCCGCAGGCAACAGCGCCTTGCACCACTTCAGCCATCAGCGCCTTGACCAGCTCGCGACTGTCGGCATCGGCCATCAACGGTGTAGTGCTTGCCCCCAGCAAAACCGAGAGACCGTTGTAAGGGATATTCCAGACCAGTTTTTGCCAACGCGCCTGATGTAAATTCGCCATGGCCTGGGAATCGAGGCCGGCGCTACGAAAAAGTCCGACGCCCTCCTCGACAATTGCGCTGCGTGCCGGTCCATCGGCGGGACCGCTGTGATAACCCACATGCACCGCGCCCAGCGCCTGATGGGTAATGACGCCCGGCGCCTCGCGATGGACGCAGATGTAGCACAGCCCTCCGAGCACATGCAGCGAATCGGGGAGCAACGCGCGCAGGCTGTCTTCGACATCCAGTCCGTTTTGCAGCAGCAGTACCTTGGCGTTCGGTGCCGCCGCCTGCAGGATGGCGGGTGCCAGATCGGCGTTGCTGGTGGTTTTCGCCCCCACCAGCAGCCAGTCGCAGGGCGGCATGTCTTCAGCGTTCGAATAAGCCTGCACCGGATTCAGTTTCAGCGCACCGTGGGGCGCGCTATCGACTTGCAACCCGTGCTCGGACACAGCGCAAAACTCGCTGCGCAGCAGAAAATGCACATCAAAACCGGCACGCGCCAGCATCACCCCGTAGAAACCGCCGATTGCGCCGGTCCCGATAATGCCGACCGTCGGCCTGGCAACTGCTCCCATCATGGCAACTCCTCTGCTGTTCGACTCAGCGCCTGGCGCACAGCCCGATTGAGCTCGATGTCGGTCAGGCGCGATTTCAGTGCTCCAAAGAATTCGCCGTCGCGAACGACAAACAGCGCCGGCAAGTGAAAGACCTGATAACGCTCGACCACCCCGCCGTTGTTGCCGGCATCGATCCAGCACAGTCGATCGACTGCCAGGTCGAGTGTCGGCAATTGCTCGCGGGCAAAACGGCAACCGGCGCAGCCGACACTGGTGAAAATAACCAGCGATACACCGCTCATCGCCAGCAGCCGTTGGTCGACGTCAAAATCGGTCAGTTCCAATTCGACCACTATACTGGAGGGAACAATGTCAGATGGCCGACACATGGAGTCTGTGTTCATGGGACGATTCATTCCTCACCCTGACGATGTGCCTGTCGAGTTAACGTTACTGAAACCTGAGTGTATTTCGCGACGACAGCTGCACACTATCAGTCTCGGGGGCATGGCTTGCAATTATCACCGCGCGTGGCGCCACGGCACGGCGCTGGAGGTACGCATGCCGACCGTGAACCCGGACATGCGCTACCTGGGCTATGTGGCCTGGTGCCTGCGACGCAAGCGTGGTTATCTGGTAGGCATCGCTTTCGTCGACGAACAAACGCTGTTCAGCGCCCGAATGGGCGAGCAGGTGTGCCAGATCGAACGCTACTGCCGCCTGCATGACACCCACGAAGACTTGCAGGATATCCAGGCCCTGGCCCTCGAATGGGTCCAGGAGCATGCCGACGAGTTCTCTCACGACTCGGTGCGCAAGGCTTTTGCGCAGCCGGTGCTGGAATAGAGGCATTCTTGATCGATTTGCGCCTCGCGGCAGGGAAACTGACTGCGAAACCCCACCAAACCGGCGTCTGCCCATTGTCGAGCCACGGTGTAACGCGCTAAGGTTCGGCTCCCCGACGCGCTTAATTTGCTGTGCTCCGCCGCGCGGGTTCGCTGGCGGCCGGCACCCGTGACCTGACGAGTAAACGATGGCTGATTTACCGATCAACGACCTAAACGTCGCCTCCAACGAGACTCTGATCACTCCCGATCAGCTCAAGCGCGATATTCCCCTGAGCGACGCCGCACTGCGCACCGTCACCAAGGGCCGCGAAGTCATTCGCAACATTCTGGACGGCACCGACCACCGCCTGTTCGTCGTGATCGGGCCTTGCTCGATCCACGACATCAAGGCCGCCCACGAATATGCCGAGCGCCTGAAGGTGCTCGCTGCCGAAGTGTCCGATACCCTGTATCTGGTCATGCGCGTGTATTTCGAGAAGCCACGTACCACCGTCGGCTGGAAAGGCTTGATCAACGACCCTTACCTGGACGACTCGTTCAAGATCCAGGACGGCTTGCACATCGGTCGCCAGTTGCTGCTGGACCTGGCCGAAAAAGGCCTGCCGACCGCCACCGAAGCCCTCGACCCGATCTCCCCGCAATACTTGCAGGACCTGATCAGCTGGTCGGCCATCGGCGCGCGCACCACCGAATCCCAGACGCACCGTGAAATGGCCTCCGGCCTGTCCTCGGCCGTCGGCTTCAAGAATGGCACCGATGGCGGCCTGACCGTGGCGATCAACGCCCTGCAGTCGGTTTCCAGCCCGCACCGCTTCCTGGGCATCAACCAGGAAGGTGGCGTGTCGATCGTGACCACCAAGGGCAATGCCTACGGTCACGTGGTGCTGCGCGGCGGCAACGGCAAGCCGAACTACGATTCGGTCAGTGTTGCGCTCTGCGAGCAGGCGCTGAACAAGGCGAAGATCAAGCCGAACATCATGGTCGATTGCAGCCACGCCAACTCCAACAAGGATCCGGCCCTGCAACCGCTGGTGATGGAGAACGTCGCCAACCAGATCCTCGAAGGCAACAAGTCGATTATCGGCCTGATGGTAGAAAGCCACCTGAACTGGGGCGCCCAGGCGATCCCGAAAGACCTCGCCGACCTGCAATATGGCGTGTCGATCACCGACGCCTGCATCGACTGGACCGCGACCGAAAACACCTTGCGCAGCATGCATGCCAAGCTCAAGGACGTGCTGCCTAAACGCGATCGCAGCTGATCGCCTGTCTGGCGGCGCAAAAAGCGCAAACAAAAAAACGCCGGGCTGAACCCGGCGTTTTTTTATGCGTTCGTTTTGTTGAAGGTCACTGACTCAGCTTGGCCGCATGCCGCTGGTGACGCTCCATGTAGCGCTCGACGTAGGAGCACGATGGGATGACGGTGTAGCCCATTTCGTCAGCGTACTCCAGCGCCTTCTCGGTCAAGGCTGCCGCAATACCGCGACCACGCAATGCGTTGGGCACGAAGGTGCGATAGATATCCAGGGTCTGCTTCCCCAGATCCATATAGGTCAGATAGGCACGATGACCGTCCACATTGGTCTCGAACTGATGACCAGCCTGGTCATGGTGGATGGACAACGCCTCGCTCATCACTACTCCTCGCGGGTCTGGAATTCCGACCCCTACCTTACCGATGTTTTTCCGGCGAAGGAACATCTACGCCACCCCGTGCCTGAATGGACACCGAGAAGAGCTGCACCGATCTCGCGCTACCGAGCACGTACAAATAGTAGGCACCATTGGCGGAAATGCTCAAGGTGCGCTCGTCATCGTGCGGGTTGGCGGGTGCTGCTCCGGATCACGCAGGATTGGTTCGACCCAAGATCGCTCGGGGTCGATAGCCTGTACATTGCCGGATGTTGAGACTTAAGACGAGCGCCCGTTGTTAAAGTCACCTGAACATCGAGAAAGATATTGAGAGGCGCCACACAAAAGCCGAACAAAAGTGTAGACGAATCCATGTAGGCGGACTTTAGCCAGACTGAAAAACAGCGCCGTGTCGCAGGAACTTTTTCTCATCAGCTCGCTCAGCCACGGGCCTTGCAGCTGGATATTTTTTAAACAATTCAGTTAAAAGTTGCTCGAAAAAGAATCAACGCCTACAATTTTTTTTGCTTCTTGCGTCACGTCAGTTTTACTTACTACAAGTAATGGGTAGTATGTACGCCGGCTATTTCCTCAATCGGAGGAGATAGCTACTTAATAGAAAGTCCTTGAAGGGGAACACGATGAACAACGTTCTGAAATTCTCTGCTCTGGCTCTGGCCGCAGTTCTGGCTACCGGTTGCAGCAGCGCATCGAAAGAAACCGAAGCACGTCTGACCGCTACTGAAGACGCAGCTGCTCGCTCCCAGGCTCGTGCAGACGAAGCTTACCGTAAAGCTGATGAAGCTCTGGCTGCTGCTCAAAAAGCACAACAGACTGCTGACGAAGCTAACGAGCGTGCACTGCGCATGCTGGACAAAGCTAGCCGCAAGTAATAATCCTTCGGGATTGTTATCAAGCCGACCCATTTTTTGGGTCGGCTTTTTTATTGCCTGGCGTTTCTCCAGACAATAAAAAACCCGTCGACGCGGTCCGCGCCGACGGGCCCTTTGCCAGCCTTACTGCAGCGGGTCGATCGGCATACTCGACACCATCGGCGCAACGCCGTTGCCCGGCACAGCGATCTCAACCGGCAGGCCGTCTTCAGCGGCGACCACATCACGCACCACATCCCAGTTCATGCGCAGGTTGTTGGTGATGTCTTCACGCTTGAGCATCGCATTGATGACGGAGGTGTGCTTGTCGACCACCGACGGGTTGCCCTTGTCGTCCAGCGGCGTATGCGCCTCCAGATAGACCTTGCCGCCACTCAGGCCGAACTTGTACGGGTCGTTGATGATCCGCACCGACGTACCGACCGGCACCATGCCCGCCATTTCCAGCACGTTATTGTTGAACATGCGGAAGCAACCGTGGCTGGTGCGCATGCCGATACCGAACTTCTTATTCGAACCGTGGATCAGGTAGCCCGGTGTGCCCAGGGTGAACTTGAACGGCCCCAGAGGGTTGTCAGGGCCGGCCGGCACGACATTGGGCAGCGGATCACCGTCTGCTGCGTGCTCGGCCTTGATCGAAGCCGGAGGCGTCCAGGTCGGATTAGGTGTCTTGGCAATGATGCTGGTGTGGGCAATCGGCGAGCCCCAGCCTTCACGACCGATACCCAGCGGGAACGTGTACACCACGTTCTTGCCTTTCGGGTAGTAGTAGAGGCGGTACTCGGCCAGGTTGATCACGATGCCTTCACGGGGGCCTGGTGGCAGGATGAAGCGGGTCGGCAGGATGATTTCCGTGCCGGCGCCTGGCAACCAGGCATCGACACCCGGGTTGGCCGCGACCATTTCCGTGTAGCCCAGATCGTAGGCGGTACCAAGGTCGGCGAAGGTATCTTCGTACTTGGCCTTGATCACCTGCACCTGGCCGATGATGTCCTCACCTGGCGGTGGCAGGGGAAACTCCAATGCTGCGACTGGACCGGCCACAAAGAGGGCGGCAAGAGTCAGGCAGCGGGTGACGGCAGGAAAGCGCGGCAACATCCGGAAAATCCTTCGCATGATCAACAGAGATATAAGAGCGCGATTGTACACCGCTGTCCGTTATTTCGGGGAGATGGCCCGATTGCAGGCAGTGCAAGGCGATTTTGCGATTATCCTCGATCCCAGATTGGGTCCCCGGTTTTACTCGGGACTTGTGCCCACTGGGGATCCC